>DATKHZ010000301.1:0-3317 GCA_035509995.1 Acidimicrobiales bacterium
ATCCCTGCTTGGCTGGAGAGCGTGCCATTAGGGCGAATTTACGAAGTCGCGGATGAGTGCCGGCGAAGAGGGCGAATATGGGTTGACTTAGCTGATGGTTTGGACAAGCAAGCTCGAGCCTCGCGAGCGTCGCCTCCCCAAGCCTGATCCTCAACTGGTCAGTTTGGCCAATCGAGCGGGCCCATGACCGGCGATAGCAACGGCTGGAGTTCGTCGTGCCCTATCAACACGTTGCTTGAGCCAGACGGACGTGTCTTCTTCTTCAACAGTCACCGCACCGACATCGAACTGGTCGAGGCAACTCGCCCATCGTTCAGCGCGAACTCAACGATGGGGCCCCGTTCCGGGTCGTCAAGATCCCCTGCGAGCCGGAGGAGGTCGAAACGGCGGCTCGGGGCTCCGGACTTGGACAAAAGCGTCACCGGAGCTTCCGGCCCCTTCCACTGAGGCACCGCGGGTCGAGCCGGACGAACCGCCCCGACTCGCGCTGTCCAAGAGTAATCAGATCACCGGCAATTCGCGCCATCCAACCAGCTACGGCTAAGGAACCGGCAGTAGCGCTCATCAGCAGGGGTCCCGTAACGCTCGGCCGTCAGGTCGCTGCGAGCGTTGCCGAGTTCCGCAGATCCTACGTATACGACACCAACGTTGCCGAGAGCGCGGCCAAGACGACGAGTGCGAGGAGAGCAAGACATTCGCTCTGACTGTACCGACACCAGTCGACGGGTAACTTTTCTCGGTAGATACTGGTGCCAACGAGCCCCTTCCACCGCCATCGACTGCCAGGGCCACTTCAAGAAACCCTGCTCAGGCGTTATCTAGCCAATGAGCCCGACGATCCAAAGGCACTAAGAGCCCGTTATTAAAACGCAGGATTGCCAACGCTGAGATGGCCCACAGCTCCGGAGCCACCTCCGAGGTCCCTCGGCTCGTCCTAGAGGTCGACCTCGACCTCGAAGCCCAGCTCTCGAAGCTCGCCAGCAAGGCGACCGATGGAAATGGTGTGTGCGGGCCGGTCCCGGCTATCAGGGATATACCAAAGCCTCTGATTGGCGCTCCAGCGAAACCCAGCTGCTCTGACGAGCCTGGTGTGGGGCCGAGGATCGCCGACGAGACGAGCGCCCAATGCGGCGTTGTGGCTGATCGTGATCCGGGCACGGCCCGTCGCCGCTCCGTCGCCGTTGTCGGTCGGCGAAGAGACTGGGCGTTCGGATATGACGTGGGTTTGAGCGCGCACGTGCGCAGCAGGCTTTTCCTTAGGTACCCACATGGTGGAGCGACGGGCGACCCCGTAGATGCTGTCTACCTGAGCAGGCGTAAGGCAGTGTGCGTGAGCGCCTAGCCACTCGACAAGATGACGCCGGCTCGAGATCCGTACTTGTGGAGGTTGTTCCTTGACGTTGAGCGTGTTGGCATTGACCACGGCTATCACGGCCGTCACAGCCACCTCGAACCCGCACGCGGCCGTCAACACACGGCTGACCTTCTTGGCCTCGCTCTTACTGGCCCGAACGTAAGGCTGGTATTGGCCGTTCACCATGAAGATTTCCCCAGCGGCCCAGACCGCGGCCCGGGGGTGGTTCTTCGAATTGATGCAGAACACCCCACCGGGCCCGATCACGAGGTGATCGAGGTCGGTCCCCGTGTCGGACAGGACGATCGAGTGCAGCACCCGCCAAGCCGGTCCCAGCTTCAGCAATTGCTCTGCCACCGCTTGCTCTCCATCGCCACCGAGCCGCCACGCTCGTTCAGCGGTATGCACCCGCAGCAACCGGGCGATGAAGGTCCGGACGGGAGCGGCCTCCCGGAGCGCACGTGCCTTAGCTTCTACCCCCTCGCCCGCACGGTTGCTGGCGAGGTCGGTCGAGTCCGGAGAGCTAGCTTCTTCTGGCACTAATCAAGGATGCCACTTCGACCGACTACCTCGCCCAGGCCTGAACCTACCGACCGCATCACACGGGAGAGACCTTCAGTCGCCCCTCATGACGAGATCGGACCCGATCTCTTGTGCGAAACCGTCCGGTGACCGACGGACGACTTTGGGCAACTTTTTGGGCAACAACTGCCACCCCTTGCCACCGAATGACGCCTTCTCGGCCGAACTTCCAATCGGGAACAGCACGTCAAGCCATTAGTGGCCATCCCGCCCGATGCCGAGGGACACGTTTCGAGACCGTCCGATCCGGCAACTCTCGCATCCCTCCAGGTAGTCCTGAACTGCTTGTTCTCGGTTACCTCATCGTAGTAAGGCAGCGCGGACCATGAGACAGATGCCAGAAGAAGCTCTCAGCGTTTAGATCAGGGCTCGGGCCAGTCGGCGGCCGTCACGCGGCCGCCGGTGACCTCGAAGACGAGGACCGGCGAGGCGCCGTCCCCTTTCAGGCGAGTCTCGTAGCTCCCCTGACGTAAGGAACCGAACAGGGCCGCCCAACGCGTGCCCCCAGGTAGGCGGCACTCGCGCACTGCGACGTGCGTACCGTCCCAGGCCGCACCGAGCGGCCTGACCTCGAGCTCCTGGTCGCCCAGGCGGGATGGAGCAGAGATGATGGCCGCACCGATCTCACCCCCGATGTCGAGGACGACCGCTCCTACGCCGGGAGGCTCGGGTAAGGGTTCAGAGCTGCCCGAAACGTTTTGCCTGTGGGCGTGCCCGTCGTGAGCGTGCCCATCGTGAGCGTGCCCGTCGTGAGCGTGCCCTTGGGAAAGGAAGAGCGCGTCTGAATGACCGCGCTCATCCCGGTTGATCTGCCTGCTCATCGACGTGGTTACTCCGAGCCGGCAACGGCCGGGTTTGTGAGGTAGGCCTTGGGCGTGGCCAATGGCGTCCACATCCCCGACCAGGGTGTGCCCAGGTAGGGGAAGGAAGGTAGCAACGACACGGTCCCGTTAGCCGTCGTGTCCGTCGGCGAACTGGTGAGCCCGAACGAGACATTGGTAGCCGGCGAATTTCCCGGCGTCGCTGCCGGATCCGCTTTGAACTTGCCGTCTACGAGCCCTAGCGTCGCGCCCGCAACAGCGAGGAGCTCGATGGTGGCGACGTCGTCGATCACACGCCGGCCGTTGGGGAAGCCGGCAAGGTCGCCCCCCAGTACCCCGAGATTGGACGGGTTTTTCGTCGTGGCGTGCACCGCGACGTTGAGCCGGAGTTCGTCGGCTAGGACATCGGTGCCCCCGTAGGTGGGGGCGCTAGGGAGCACGCTCGACGGGATGCCACTGAGGAGGATAGCAACCAGGTCCTCTCGGTCCGGGCCATTGGTGTTGGTGTCGTAGGAGCCCTTGACCGTGTTGTAGGTGTTGAGGTTGGGGAAGACGCCGGG
>DATKHZ010000302.1:0-3661 GCA_035509995.1 Acidimicrobiales bacterium
CGTTTGCGGGCGGGTCGGTCAAAGCTGCGCGGCTAACCTGCGCCTGGGCTATCGGCGCTAACCACGGCACCGCGCTAGCGGCCACCAACATCACTAGGGCGGCCCCAACCGCGCGGCTGGCCCGGCGTTTGGGGGCGCGCCTTGCTAAGGAAAAGCCCATCGTTTGTTTTGCCCCTCCAACTCAGGGAGTTAGGACTTCTGTGGTGTCGGGCCGGCGGAGAGGGACCTTTAGTTCAGCTATCCTTCGCGATGGTTAAGCTGGTCGAACCCAGAAAAACGGGACTAAGAAGCGCCGCCAGAAGGTTTAATACTCAAGGAGGAGGGCTATGCGGAGGGCGCGCCGGGGGCGGCATGTGGCAGAAAGGGCACGGCACCCATGGAGAGCCCGCAATAGGGGCGCGCTCATCGGGACAGCCTGCGTTGTGCTGGTCGCTACCGGGGGGATCGTGTCGAGCGGGAGCGGCAAGCAAGCTCGGCACTTGATGGCGCTCGGGTCGCGCGACGTTGACCCTGGGGGCGGACCGGCTACCACGACCCCGCCCCCGGCCACCACGACAACTACGCCGGCCACCACGACAACTACACTGCCTCCGCTCGATGTTTTGTCGATAACGCCTGCTCAAGGGGCGGAAGGCGTGGCATCCGGCATGCCGGTGACCGTGGTCCTTTCGGGCCCGCCACGCGCCGGCGCCCCAATGCCGGCCCTGGTGCCGGCCGCGAACGGCCAATGGACGGTGAACGGCTCGACCCTCACGTTCACCCCCTCGTTCGGCTACGCCCCGTGGTCCACGGAGCGAATTGTGGTCCCAAAGGCGCTCGCCGGCCCGGAGGCCTCCAGCTTTCATGTTGCGCAGGCACCCCTGCTCCGCGTCCAGCAATTGCTGGCCGAGCTGCGGTACCTGCCGCTCGACTACGGCCCGACGCCGGGCGTTCCCGGCCTCGCCGAGGCCGCCCCCATAGCGGCCCTGGTCTCCCCGAGGACGCTGCCTGGCGCGTTCACGTGGCGCTTCTCGAAGATCCCTGCATCGCTCAGGGCGCTGTGGGCACGAGGTAAGGAGGACGTTCTGACGACCGGCGCGCTCATGCATTTCGAAGCGGTCGAGAACCTGCCCGAAAACAGCTCTATTGACCCCCAGCTCTGGCGCGCGCTGAAAGAAGCGGTCGCGTCGCGCGCGACCGACCCTGTCCCCTACGACTACCTAATGGTGCGCGAGACGCTCCCCGAACAGCTCGTCGTTTGGCGGGACGGAGCCGACCTCTATTCGACCCCCGTCAACACGGGCGTCCCGGGCGCATTGACAGCCACAGGCACATACCCTGTGTACGCTCGGTTCTGGACGACCACGATGACCGGGACAGATGTTGACGGTTACCACTACGACGTAGCCAATGTTCCCTGGGTCGCATATTTCAACGGCGGGGACGCGGTCCACGGTTATTGGCGCTCGAGCTACGGCTACCCCCAGAGCAATGGCTGCGTCGAGCTGCCGGTCAACAACGCGCAAGTCGTCTGGTCGATGGACCCGATAGGGACCCTCGTCAACGTCAGCGCCTAAGCATCGGTGCCCCCGGCGGAGGCTCGGCGGGCCAATCGGCTGGCGCTGCTTCTGATAAGTGGCGTTTACCTGGGGCTCGCGCTCCCCTACTCGTTGCTTACCAGGGCGTGGGAAGCCAACGACGAGCTCGACCACGCGACTTATATCGAGTACATCGTCCGCCACGGCGCGCTCCCGCGGATCAGCGCCCTCAATGGCCACGAATCACATCAACCACCCCTGTACTACCTGCTCGCTGCTGGGTGGCAGAAACTCCTCGGGATCCCCGCCTTCACGCCGTCGGCAGTGCCCAACCCGAACGTCGCTGCGGAGTCCAACGCGGGACTGCGGTTCCTGGAGCTGCTTCACAACTACACTCCGGTGCAACACCAAGATGCTGTCTATCTCCACGAGCTTCGCCTCCTGTCGGTCGTTTTCGGGCTGGCAACGGTCCTCCTGAGCTACGGCTGCGCACGCCTAGTGTTCACCCGGGCCGAGGCGGCCCTGTCCGCCGGCCTTCTGGTGGCGCTCCTTCCCAAACAGCTCGTGGTCGATTCCGTTATCACCAACGACACCCTCGTTATTGCCCTGTCCGCACTAGCGCTGTTCATGTTCCTTCTTGCCGAAAAAGCCCGCCGCGAAGGCGAAGGGCCGCGCCGAAGTTGGCTGATGCTCGGTTTGGGGGTAAGCCTGGGGCTGGCCGCAATTGCCAAGTTGAACAGCCTCCCTCTAGCGGTGCTTCTCCTTTTCCTGACGGCCGTGCCTGCCTTCCGACGGCGGCGCCTGTTCGCGGACAGCGCTCTCGCCGTCGCCGGAGCTCTGGCAGCCTCGCTGTGGTGGTTCGTACGCAATAAGGTCCTGTACGGTCAGTTCCTGGCGTCTCGGGCAACCCTTGGGTACCTCAAGGCGTGGATCCCTACCCTCGTCGTCCCCGTCTCGTGGGCAAACACGGGCCGTTTCCTGCACTTCGTCCCGTCGCAGCTCTTCAGGAGCGTTTGGTACGACGGTGGCTGGAACCAGTTCGACCTTCCCAAATGGATGAACCTTGTCCTTTGGGCCCTTACAGCGCTCTCGATGATCTCTGCCGCTTTGTTGCTACGGACGAGGGGGTGGCGGGGAGCTCTGCGTCCCTCAGTGAGCGGGATTGCCCTTTGCGGGATTGCAGGGGCCGTCCTGGCAGGCATCGCCGCGGTGCTCGTAATCGCTCAGACGACAACTCAAGCTGAGGGACGTGTTGGGTTCGTCGGCTTGGTGGGCTTTACCATACTGCTCGTGCTGGGCACCGATGGCGGCGCAAGGCAAAGCCGTCTGGTACAAGCCGCAGTCTTCGCATGGCCCGCCGTCCTCGCCGTTGTCAATATCTACGTCTTTTCTAACTACCTGGTCCCCCTTGGTGGCTTGTGACAGGATGCCGGCGATGGGAACCTTCGCTATTGGTGCGCTATCCGGCACCCCGGCATCTGAGCGCCCCGATCTGCTTGCCACCCCAACGCAGGCGGCGCTGGCAAACCTGGGCCTGCTCGACTTGGTCGGGGTCGTCGAGATAGACCCGGCGGTTTCAGACACCGCAACGACCCAAAAAACCTTCGGCCTCGACGCCGGCTCGCTCGCCAACTGCGTGGTGGTGGGAGGCAAGCGGGAAGGGACCGAGCGACTAGCCGCATGCGTGGTCCTCTCGTCGACGCGAGCCGATGTCAACGGCGTCGTGAGGCGCTACCTCGACGTACGCAAGGCATCGTTCCTGCCGATGGAACGCGCCGTCACTTTGACCGGCATGGAGTACGGCGGGATCACGCCCATTGGGTTGCCAACGGACTGGCCGCTGCTCGTAGACCGGCGCGTAACGGGCCGACCGATGGTCGTGATCGGCTCCGGGGTACGCCGGTCCAAGATCCTCCTCCCCGGCGACCTCCTTGCACGGCTCCCGGCCGCCGAGGTCCTCGACGGGCTCGGCCTGTAACCAGCTGTTCTTCTACTGTGACGTCCTGAGACATCTGTCTCCGATGTCGCGCGACATCAAGCTCAGAGGGCGGAGGGAGTGGCGGAGGGAGTGGGATTTGAACCCACGGTGGGCGTGAGCCCACAACGGTTTTCGAGACCGTCCGATTCGGCCACTCTCGCATCCC
>DATKHZ010000303.1:0-7601 GCA_035509995.1 Acidimicrobiales bacterium
AGGACAAAAGAGTGGACCCCGACGTGGATCTCACCGTCGTCGCCCGGGGCACGCCCGGCATGAGCGGCGCCGATCTGGCCAACTTGGTGAACGAGGCGGCATTGCACGCCGTGCGTCGCGGTGCCTCCGCCATCGCCATGCAGGACTTCGAGGCGGCGCGCGACCGGGTGCTCATGGGCCAGCGCCGCGAATCGACGGTGCTGTCGGACAAGGAGAAGGAGGCGACCGCCTACCACGAGGGCGGCCACGCCGTCCTGGCCTACGTTCTCCCCGACGCCGACCCCGTCCACAAGGTGACGATCCTGCCCACCGGTATGGCGTTAGGTGTGACCCAGCAGCTCCCGATCGAAGAGCGCCACACCTACTGGCGCGAGTACATCGAAGACGCGCTCTGCGTAATGATGGGCGGCCGCTGTGCCGAGGAGCTCATCTTCGGGACCTTGTCGACCGGGGGTTCCAACGACTTGCAGCGGGCGACCGAGATGGCCCGCAAGATGGTGCGCGAGTTCGGCATGTCCGAGCGCGTCGGGCCGATGGCCTGGGGCAACGGGGGCGAAGTCTTCCTTGGCGACGACCTGATGCACACGCGCGACTACAGCGACGTCACGTCCCGGGTGATCGACGAAGAGGTCGAGCGGATCCTTCGAGACCAGGAGTCACGCGCCCTTCGGCTCCTCCGCGAGCACCAGCGCGGCCTGGCCGCGATTGCTCAGGCCCTGATCCAACGAGAGACGATCGACGGCGCAGAAGTCGCACGCCTGGTCGACCAGGCATACGGGCGCCCCGTGCACGACCAGGTTGCTGTCCCGAGCTTCGCCACCGCCGGCAACGGTGGTAGCCATGGCGACCCGGAGGCTTTCCCGGCAGAGGCGCCGATTACCACTGGCGCACCGCCTCCGCCGTTGCAGGCTGGGTGGGCAGCGGTCACGCCGAAGCCGGGCGACAACGGCCACAGTTGACGCGACGGCCACGAGGGCGCGGCCGGCCACCTCTTCACGCGATTGGCCTCAAGGGGACAGTCGCGGGCACTAGCCCAGGCGTACCGCCGGTGACAAGGTCATGCCGCTTGTCGGCTGGTACCCGTACCAGTCCTGCTCGACGAGCACCGCCTCGGAGCTCGAGACAACGAGCGCCTCGCCCGAAGCCGTATTAGGCAGCAGCGTCCCACTTTGTTCCCCGGGTGGTACCACGAGGGGACGCGTGCCCGGCAGTGGGACGAGCCTCCCTCGCACGAGCGCGCTGATCACCAACACCGCCGTCTTCGGGCCTTGGTCCGACGCCTCTAGCCAGAGCTGGCCCGAGGGTTGGGCGGCCATGGTGCTCGCCACGAGGCCGGCAAGCGCCTGGTCCACCAAGCCCGCCAAGCGTTGAGGCAGCGCATGAGGTAGCGGGAGGACTGGTGTGGCCATAAGGTGCCCGAGCCTGCTGAACGCCAGCGCCGGGCTCCCGGGAAGCAGCCAACGATCCGCGGGTTGGTCCTGACCGAGCAGCGCGCCAAGGCCGCGCTCCGGCGACGGTGGGCCCCCGGCCAGGGAACGCTCAGCCACAACGGGTACCCCGTTAGTACTCACGAGATGCGCTCCGTAGGCGATGCCCGGGAGCGCCCAGGGCTGCCCGTTGGTCGTGACTCCGGCGGTGGCGTGCGGGCCGATGGTCACCTCTGTTGAACTACCCAGGCCGGCGCCAGCGCCCTGGGAGATGAGGCTCAACCTGAGGGTGGCCGCGTGTTGCCCAGGGTTATAAAACTCGTAGCTCTCGGTCAGCCCACCACCATCGGAGCCTTCCGGCCACCACCACGACGTCGCTGGCTCGCTCGAGCCGAGCGTCAACGTCGCCCCGGCGGTCGGCGCAGCTGGGTTGAGCCCGCCGTTGGCGCCAACAAGCGGCGCGCCCGGTGGCGGCGGGGTCACCAGTTCGGTCTGGAAGGCAGCTACCTGACCTGTGCGCACCCTGACGGTCACTGCAATTTTGACGCGCCTTCGCAGGTGGCTCCCGAGGTTTACGACGGTCAGGCCGTCGGCCGGGACGACGACGCCCTCGAACGCGACGGGTTGTTCCTGGCCGTACTCGGTCGTGAAGGAGAGGTCGGCGATCGCGACCTCCGGGTACGGGTTGATCAAGGAGATCTCTTCGGTAGCGTTGCGCAGCGTTGCCCCATCGACGAAGTACCAATGGGTTGATGCGGACGAGGCGCACGGCTGGGTGGAAAGGCCCTCGGGCGACCTCACGAGCTGGCTCACGCTCGCCATCGCACCGTAAAGGGTGACCAAGGCGCCGACCCACGGCGCGCCTGGCCCCCCATGAACGCTCGGGAACAGCTCGCCGAGCGTGCTGGTCGCGCCGGCAGGCACCGCCACCTTCAAGCTCTCATCGCGGCCGCTGTGGGACACGAGCTTGACCGACCCCTTAACGCTCTGACTACCGGCGTTCGCGAAGACGAGCTCACCAGGGGCGGGGCCCCCGTTCGACACCGTCGACCCGGCACAAAACCACGAGGACGACAACGCAACTGTGGGGGCCTCGCTCGGGGCTTGCACCTCCGCCGCCTGAGCCGAACGGCCGACCACTCCGGTGTCCCCTAGCGCCAGCCCTGCCACCAGGACAGAGGTCAGGCCGGCCAGGACCACGAGCCGGCGGGCGTCAGCCAACGCTCTGCCCGTCCAGTACCGCCGACCAATCGATCTCCGAGACGTCCGCGCTGGGTGGTCCGAGCTCGAGGCTGGCCATCGTGAGCTGGTCCCCCCACCTTGCGCGCAACCGGTGGAAGGCGGCCGAAAGGGCCACGCCCCAGCCGAGCAGCAACAAGACGTCGGCCAACTGCTGCCCGAGGGAGCCCGCCCGGCTGAGCGTAACGTCGTCTTCCCCCACCGGCAGCGCCCACGCCGTACCCCCTCCTAGCGTGGGCCCCCCAACCACTGCACGGCCGTTGGCACGAAGTTGCCAGGAGCGGTCCGGCACGGCCCCATAGACCTGCGGCGACGGAGCGCGCGCGGCGATCGTGAACGACCTACCGTCCGAGCCCCCGACCGGCAGCTGCAGAGCTGCTGCAAGATCCAACTGCTGCAGCTTGTTGGCGGTCACCCAGGCGGGCTCGGGAACTTGGGGCGGGACCTCTCCCGCCGGCCCGCTCCCCGCCATTACCGAGAAAAGGGGTACCCATGCAGAGTTGGAGAAGACCCGGTATGACGAGTCAGTCCCTACCGGCACCAGGTCGACCTGTCGCGCCAGCGCATTGATGACCGGGAGGTCAGCCTGGTCGGCAAGCTCAACGCCGCGCGGCACGACCACGTAGCGGACTGCCAACGAGGCAAGCAGGTGGCCCAAGGCGGTCGTCTCGTTGCCCTCGGCCCAGTGCAGATCCTGCGCTACCAGATGGGCGCTCCCCGCGTCGTCCGGCGCCCAAAGCTGGCTCGCCGAGGGCAGCCCATCGAGGGAGGTAGCAAAGGCCACGTCTCCCGACTTCCCTTGCTGCGCGAGTGGGATGGTCCCGACCTCGCCGACCCACAGGACCCGGTAGTCACCGCCTTGTGAAGCGGTCGGGAACGCAAAGGACGCCTCGGCACCAGATTCTGCCAGTCCCCACTGGCCTCCTCCCACCCACGACAGGAAGGGCAGTGACGCGGCTACGACGGCCAACGCCCCGAACGCCGGGGCGAACTGCCGCCAGCCAAAACGGTACCCGGACAGGTCCACCTCTACCGATGCCGCACCGACCGCCACAGCTAAGGCGAGGGCCGCACCGGCGGGCGCCAGTACGAGCTCGAGCTGTGGCACAGGGAACCAGCCCCGCGACCCTGCCCACGCCAGCGACAGGCAGGTGAACGCCACGACCCAGAGCCGCGCGGCCCACGCCATCCGCCAAGAGCGCCCGATGAACAGCGGCACCGCCGCGGCCGCGACGACCGCCCAACCAAGTGCTCCCCCTCCGTAGGGCCCGGTTTGCAAGCGGAGCAACTGGCTCACCGAGAGGGTGTGAGCCGAGCCCGAAGGGGCGCCCAGGAGCGCCGCAGATGAGCGCAGCAGCCCGACGGACCACGGAGCGAGGCCGACGAACGCCACGGCCGTCGCTATGAGCGATGCGAACAAGAACCTTGCCCCGCCCTGGTGGCGGCCGGTGAGAAGCGAACCCACAAGGAGCGCCAGGCCGATAATTGGCACCAGTAGCAACATGGCGGGTGCAAGCGATGCTGCCAAGGCGACCAGCAAGCCGAGCGAGATCAATCTGGCCCATGCGCCGTCCCAATGGGTGAATGGGTAGGGGGCCTGTCCGCCCAGTCGGCAGAGCGAGCCGAGAAGCCACGGGGACGCGGCGTAGCCGATCAGGCCGGCCCAATGCCCCTGCGACAAGGCGTTGTACGGGATGGGCAAAGCTGCATAGATGACGGTGGCCGCAAGCCGGCCTCGCTGCGACCCGAAACGCCGCGCCGCGAAATAGATCCCGAGCGGCCCGAGCGCCAGCGGCCCAAGAACCAGGACGTGCAAGGCAAAGTTGGTCGATCCGAACGAGACAGCACCGACTAGGCCCATGAAAAAGAGCCCGGGCGGTGCGAAAGACGAACCACCCAGCCCTCCTGGGCCGAGGCCCGACCACCACTCGTGCCACCAGGACCCGACGCCGCCGCTGAGGAACGGCAGCTGGCCGACGAGAGGCAATGGCTGGGACAAGACGTTACGCGAGCCGATGAACAGCGCAAGGACGACGGCACAGGCGGTTGCCGCGGTGACCCTCCAGTTGGTCCGAGTGACCCCGGCCAGAGCGGCAACGACCGGCGCCGGCTCATCGGGACCATGAGGGGGCTGATGCCCGCCTGGGCCCGAGCCTGGGCCTGGGCTCCCGGCGCTTTCGTTTGCGTTCCTGCCCTCAAGAACAGCGGCCGCCCTTGCGGCGGCCCACGCAAGCTCGTGGCCTCTTTCGAGCCTGAGGCGCACCAGGGTGCGAAGCCGGGCACTGCCATGGCTTTGGGCCTTCCAGAGCGCCCGGTCGCTCACCCGCCGGAGCCGCTGAGTACGCCGTCGGGCGGCCCATAAAAGCCGTGGCGACCGAAGGGACCCGCCAAGGGCCGCAAATGGCCCGAGCACCTCTCGAGCGGCCTTACGGTGTGACAACGCCCAGAGGGACTCGGCGAAAGTAAAGACGACGACCACCGGGACGACCAGGACGAGGGACCGGGCGCTGTAACAGGTCCAAAGGGTCCGGAGGCGGTGCTGCTCGCTCCCGGTGGTCATTTCGTCTCGTTTGGCCAGGGGATTGCCTGCGTCGTCCCGCCGGAGGCCCTTCGACCTGGCCTCCAGATGGCGGGCGCGCGCCTGGGGAGCCACCACGACGCGGGCGCCGGCTAGCTGCGCCCTCCAGCACAGGTCCAGATCCTCGCCTGGCCGGCCTGCGCCAGGGTTGAAGCCGCCGAGCGCACGCCAAAGGTCAGTGCGCACAAGGACCGCGCCGCTCGGCGCTACGAACACCTCACGAGCGGCATCGTGCTGGCCCTGGTCCAGCTCGCCCGGTTCGACGAGCTGGTGGACGACACCCAGCCGGTCTGCACCCATCCCGACCGACGCCAGCCGGTCAGGGGCGTCCCACATGACGAACTTCGGGCAAGTCAGGCCCGCATTGCTTCGGTAAGCCTCCTCCAGGAGGAGCTGGACGGCGTCCGGCTCGAGCACCACGTCGTCGTGGCAGACCAGGACGTGCCCGACTTGCTCGACCATTTGGAGGCCTTTGTTGGCCGCGTCCGCAAATCCGGTCCCCTTCGGCATCCGGGCAACGTGCGCCTCCGGGAGGATCGTTGCGACCCTGGCCACGGTCGCGTCGTCAGCACCGACGTCGATCACGAGCACCGACAGGTTGGGATAGCCCTGCCCCGCGAGCGAAGCCAATGCCTCGTCCAACCACGGCGTGGGACCGCTGGCCACGACCACCGCCACCACGCCAGGCGCGGTCAACTCTGGGCCCATCAAAGATCCTGAGCGTAGCAGGGGGACCGGCGCCGGCAGCGGTACGATCCGGTTATGGCAGATGTGAACTTCGGCAAGGTAGTTAAAACCCTTGAAGAGCCTGTGTACGTTGCAGTGGGCTTCGGGGTGCTCGGTTTCCAGCGGGCGCAGGTCTGTAGGCGAGGACTGCAGCGCCACTTGGGCCGCCTCGCCGGTGCGGCGAACCACGTGGTCGGTGGCACAAAGGATGTCTTCGGAGTCGCCAAAGATGTGGCCGGTGCGGCAAGCCACTTCGCCGGCGCCGCAAGCCATGTCGCCGGGGCCGCAAGCCACTTCGCCGGGGCCGCAAGCCACTTCGCCGGGGCTGCGAACAACGTCGCCAGCTCCGCCAACCAAGCGGCCGAGGTGGCAGCTGACCTCGTTGGGGACATCGCCGGGCAGCTCCCGGAAGAGGCCAAGGAGTTCCTCAAGGCGGCCGCTGACGTGGCTGGAGACATCACCGGGCAGCTCCCGGACGAGGCCAGGGAGTTCCTCAAGGCGGCCGCTGACGTGGCCGGAGACCTCCCACGGGAGGCGGGAGAACTGCTGAAAGAGGCGCTGGCGGTTGGCCGCTTCGCCGTCAAGGTATTACAAGGGCCGGTGGCGCGCCGCGCCAACTCCTGAGGCGCTCCTCGGCACTCACTGGGCAGGGCTGGGGGAAGCCCCCTTGGTGAAGGCGCCGAGCACGTCGGTGAGGGTCTGGTCGATCGACAGCTCCGGCTTCCACCCGGTCAGAGCCGTGGTCCGGCTGGGGTCGCCGACCTGCTTGGGCACGTCGGCTGGCCGAGCTCGGCCTGGGTCGACCCGGACCGGGACGTCCGTGCCGGCGATCTCCAAAAGCCGGCGCAGCAGGTCGGACAAGACGAAGGCCTCCCCCCGGCAGACGTTGTAGACCTCACCTGGCTCACCGTGGACCAGGAGCGAGCGATAGGCCCGTACAACGTCGCGCACATCGGTGATATCCCTGCTCACCTCCAGGTTCCCCGTGGTGATGCGGTCCAAGTCGCCCCTCGACGCCTGGGCAACCTGTGCAGCCAAAGCGGGGATAACGAAGCTCTCGCTTTGGCCGGGCCCGGTGTGGTTGAAGGGCCTGGTCCGGATGACCTCGAGGCCGCGACCGAGCCAGGCCTGAAGGCCGACCATCTCTGCAGACGCCTTGCTTGCGGCGTAAGGGGTTGCCGGTGCGAAGGGGTGGTCTTCGCTGACAGGGAGGTGCTCGGGCCGAACTCGTCCATAGACCTCCGCGGAGCTCACGAGCAGGAGACGTGGAGACGGGTCGAGGGCTGAGGCGACGTTGCAGACGTTCACGGTCCCGAGCGCGTTGATGGCGAAGGTCCCCGCGGGATCCTCCCATGACTGGCGCACGCTCGACTGGGCCGCCAAGTGACAGACAGCGTCCGGCTCAGCGGCTGCCATGGCCGAGCGCAGGCCGTCCGGGTCCCGGATGTCGGTCACTTCCGGAAGCTCCAAGGCCTCATCGCCGCACTCCTCGAGGTGGGCGATCAGCCATGGGCCCACGAAGCCCCGGCTCCCGGTAACCAGTACGCGCACGGCAACGATCATCGCAGAACTAGCTCCAGGGCCACCTACCGGCCCTGCGACCTTGCTCGACTCTCGGTCGGTGGCGGTTA
>DATKHZ010000304.1:0-10429 GCA_035509995.1 Acidimicrobiales bacterium
CTGGGGCAATCCCGCTAGAGCCGCGTCGATGCGGCTCGAGTCGAGCTCGTAGCCAGCGGCTGCCCCCGTTGCCCGCGGCGTCGCGAGCCAGCAGCCCGACGCGGTTACGAGCCCGAGGGCGCCCGCGCTCGCCATCTCCGAGAGCAGCTCGGGCCCCTCGGCCGACGTGGGCCTTAGTTCGAAGCTGGCGCCGAGGGCCCCGACCAGGTCGAAGCCGGCTGGCAGCCCGGATACGACCCGGTGGATCGCCATGACTTGGAGCTGCTGGTCCGAGAGCTCCACCACCAATGCGAACACTGCGTCGTACCCAGCCAAGCTGGCACCCCCAGGCTCGTCCGCCTGTTGGCCGGCGGCCGAGGCACTCGCCCGACGTTCGGCCTGGTATGCGAGCGCTGTCTCGTAGCGGTGGTGCCCGTCGGCGACGAGCAAGGGGCTGGCGCCGACCACCTTGGCCACAGCCTCGTGGGCAGCGTGGTCGGTAACCGGCCAGATTTCGTGCAGGGCCCCTTCGTCGTCGCGCGCACTTGTTACGCCTCCGCTGGCTTCGGGCTCGCCGATTGGGACCGGGCCGAGCGCGTCGGCGAGCCCCGGTTCCGAGGACAGGCACCAGATCGGCGACGTATTGGCATGTGTCGCCCGTATCAGCTCGAGGCGGTCGGTCTTGGCCTTGGGCGTCGTGTTCTCGTGGGGGAGGATGCCTCTACCCGGTGGTTCGAGCACCAGCGCCCCCATCACACCCAGTGTGTGCCGGTGCTCTCCATTGGGCGCCACGTAGCTCATGCGGTAGCCGTACAGGGCCGGCCTGTCCTCGCGCACGAGTGCCCGGCTGGCCTGCCAGCCTCGCAGGAGCCGGGCAGCTTCGGAATATTGCCCGTTGGGCAGCTCCACTCGGACGACGTTGTAAGGGCTGCGTGCCAACAGAGCCGCACGCTGTTCCTCGGTGATGATGTCGTACGGCGGGCAGATGACGACGTCCACAGAGCCGACGACCGCCCGGCCTGGACGCAGGCCGGCAAAAGGCAGTAGCTGCGGCATGGCTCCTGACTAGCAGGACGGCCCCCCTGGGGCAACTCTGCGAGACGCGCCCGCCCCGGGCTCAGCTCGCCCACCTCAGCTCGCCCGCCCGCCCCGCTCCCGGCTCAGCTCGCCCTCAACGCGCCTCGCAGGTGGCGGTCGGTATCGTGGAGGGGTGAGACGAGTGGCTGCCCGAACAGGTGCACATTGGAACTGAGCGGTCCGATATGGGGGGCGTCCCCCGAAGGCGACCAGCCGGGCTGGCCATCTGCCGCAGCTCCATCCCAGGAAGCCCCGCCGGACGGTCCGGGAGGGCATCCGGGAGCAGACTGGTGGCCGGAGCAGGCTAACGGCCACGGCGCCGCGCCCTGGACCACCCCTCGAACGCCCGTCCCAGTGCCGCCGATAGCCAGGGGCGGAGTAGCTGGCGGGCCGGGTAAGCGAGCCCCCGCTGGGGCGGGTAAGCCGAAGAGCACGCTTCGGCGCGTATGGGAGCGCACGGCCGCAACCCTGGCGGCAATCGGCGCCTTCCTGGCCAAGTTCGGTGCCCTGCTGATCAAGCTGAAGTACATCGGGCTTGTGTTGTCAATGCTTGTTTCGATCGCTGCCTACTCGCTCTTTTTTGGCTGGACCTTTGCGGCATGCTTCGTACTTTTGATCTTCGTCCACGAAATGGGCCACGTAGTAGAGCTACGCCGACAGGGAGTGCCGGCGACGGCGCCGCTTTTCATCCCGTTCCTGGGCGCTTTCGTCGGGATGAAAGGGAGCCCGCGGAGCGCTTTCCAGGAGGCCCTGTCGGGACTAGCGGGCCCCTTGTTCGGCACGGCGGCTTCGGTGGTGGTGGCCTTCTGGGCGAATGCAACCGGGTCGAAGTTCCTGATGGCGTTGGCCTTTGTCGGCTTTTTCATGAACATGTTCAACCTCTTGCCGATGCTGCCCCTCGACGGCGGGAGAGCTGCCGCGGCTCTGCACCCTGCGATCTGGCTCGCCGGCCTCGTCGGCCTGATCGTGTGGGAGGTCATTTACCCGAGCCCTGTGATACCGATCATCCTCATCCTCGGTGGCTACGAGCTGTGGAGGCGGTGGAGGTACCGCAACAGCCCGGCCTCGCGTCTGTACTACTCGTTGCTGCCCCAGCAGCGCCTCACCATCGGGGTCATGTACCTCGCGCTTGTCGCTGTGACGATATACGGTTCGCACGCCACCTACGTGGCTCGCAGCTTCAAGTGGTGAGGCGGCGACCCGTGTGCATTACCGAGTGACCGGCCCGGCGCAAGCGGGCGACACGCAATGACGTGGGCGCTGGACCTTGACGGAGTGGTATGGCTCGCGGGGCGCGCAATACCCGGTTCTTCCCGAGCGATCAGCGAATTGCGTTCAGCCGGGGAACGGGTCGTGTTCCTCACCAATAACTCAGGGCCTGTTGTAGCGGGCCACGTCGAAGCCCTCGCCAAGGTCGGGGTGCAATGCGCGCCGGGGGACCTCGCTACGTCGGCCCAGGCGGCTGCGTCGATGTTGAGCCCGGGCAGCCGGGTGGCCGTTGTGGGCGACAAGGGGATCCTGGAGGCGCTCGACGAACAGGGCGTGAAGGTCGTCGGCGCAGCCGAGAGCCCTGACGCAGTGGTCGTCGGGCGATGCCTGGAACTGGACTATTGGGCACTCAGCGCGGCAGCCGGCGCGGTGCGAGACGGGGCGAGGTTCGTCGCCACCAATACGGACTCCACGTTCCCAACAGTTGACGGGCTGGTCCCTGGCGCGGGGGCTCTCGTGTCTTTCATCGCAACAGCGGCGGGGCGCCAGCCCGAAGTTGCCGGAAAGCCGCATGAGCCGATGGCAGCACTCGTGAAGTCCCGCTACGGCGCGCTCAGCGTTGTCGCGGGTGACCGGCCCGAGACGGATGGCCTATTTGCAAAACGCACGGGTTCCCGCTTCGGCCTTGTGTTCTCCGGCGTCACGCAACCGTCCGACCTCCCAGTTGAGCCCGCCCCGGACCTCGTAGCCGAAGACCTGGCTGAACTCGTCAAGCAGTACCTGGGCCGGTAGGCCCCCCGTTGAACAGCAGGCCCGGCAGCTCTGTCATGTTGTAGAAAATGTGGTCCGCTCCGGCGAGCACCTCGGCCGGCGTGCGGGCCGCGAAACCGAGCACCGCCATGCCCGCCGCACGGGCCGCCTGCACACCGACTTCGGCGTCCTCGATTACGACGCAGCTGGAAGGGGGGAAACCCATCTCCCGTGCCGCGAGCAGGAAAAGGTCCGGCGCCGGCTTTCCCTCGGCGACGTCTTCGGCGCCCCACCAACGATTGCCAAACCGCTCGAGCAGCCCGGCCGTCTCCAGGGCGAGCCGAATGCGGTCTCGACGTCCGGACGAGGCCAGGCAAAATGGTGTGCCCGCCGCGTCCAGGCAGTCCAAGACCATCTCGATCCCCGGGACGGGCTGCAGGTACTTGGAAATGAGGCCGAAGATGTTGGCTCTCATCATCTCTTCGAAAGACGGGGGGAGGGGCCTTTTGCGCCGTTGTTCTACGAGGCGGCGCGTACGAGCCAACGTGCTCCCGCGGAACGCTTCTCCGCACTCCTCGGGCGTCATCGGGTACCCAAGGGCTGTAAGGGTCTCGGACATGGCCCGCTCTGCGAGAGCTTCGCTGTCGACCACGACGCCGTCGTTGTCGAAGACGACGAGCCCCCAACGCGCGCCGCTCACCCCTTTGACGCTACCAGTCGCCACCGTCGCGGCTCGAAGCGCTTCTGCCGCGCTCCCAGCCAGGAGTGGCCGTATGCTCTGCATATGGGAACAGAGGATGACCTGAAGCGCTTGCGCCAAGCGGCTGCGGCGCTGGCTGCGGTCGCTGCGGCGCGAGCGAAGGAAGCGGCCGAGCAACTGCTTGGCTCCCGTGAAAAAGCGCGCAGCGGCGCCAAGCACAAAGCTGGGAACCTGGTCGAAGAGGGCCGCCATGCCGCTGCGGAGGTGATCAGCGCCCTCCGGCGGGAAACCTCGGTGATCCTGCACGACCTGCAGAAGCTCGAAAAGAACCTCCGCGCCAACCAACACAAGGAGGGCCGCTCGACTGCTGAGAGCGCCGCCGCCGCCAAAGCTTCAGGTACGAAAAAGGATGAACCGGCGAAGAAGTCCGCTCCAACAAAGACGGCTGCACCGGCGAAGAAAACCGCAGCCGCAAAAAAGGCGGTACCAACCAAGAAGGCTGCCGCGGCGAAAAAGGCTGTCCCGGTAAAGAAGGCTGTGCCGGTGAAAAAGGCGGTCCCGGCGAGCAAGGCCGCTGGTGCACGCAAAGCAGGGGGAGCTCGTAAGTCTGGCGGTGCTTCGGGCCGCCCAACCGAGGGACCGGCCTGAACTGGGCGCGAGGAAGCGGCTTGACACCGAACTGGTGAACCGCGGGCTAGCCGCGAACCGGACGGAGGCCAGCTCACTCGTTGCGGCTGGGCGCGTCCTCGTCGGGGGTGCAGTTGCCACCAAGACATCACGCCAGGTAGGCCCCGGGGAACCACTGGTCGTGTCTGCGCCCCCAGCGCGTTTTGCCAGTAGAGGTGGGGAGAAATTGGACGCCGCGCTGGAACATTTCGGCCTGAAGGTTGCCGGCAAGGATGCTCTGGACGCTGGCGCTTCCACTGGTGGCTTCACCGATTGCCTGCTTCAGCGAGGGGCTGCAACCGTGGTAGCCGTCGACGTGGGGCACGGCCAGTTGCTCCAAAGGATCCGGTTGGACCCTCGTGTGCAGGTAATGGAGCGCGCAAATGTGCGCTATCTCCTCCCACAAGACCTTGGAGACCGGCGTTTCGATGTGGTTGTAGCGGATTTATCCTTCATTTCCTTGATGATGGTTGCGAAGGCCTTGCTGGGCCTCGCCAAGCCCGCAGCGGATCTCGTCGTCCTGGTGAAACCACAGTTTGAGGCCGGCCGGGCGATCGTGTCGAAGGGAAAGGGTATCGTTCGTGACCCGAAGGTCTGGGCAAGTGTGTTATGCGACGTTGCGGGCGCTTTTGAGACGAGTGGTGCCGAGGTTGCCGGCGGGATGGCGTCTCCGCTTCTCGGTGCGGAGGGGAATGTCGAATTCTTCTTGCACCTTCGCACCGGTAACAAACAGCGTGCGGCCGGGGCGACCCTTTCCCTAGACTCGATCGCAATGTCTGCCGCGCCGTCGAACAGCCCGTCGACTGACGCTGGCGGGACCGCGACGCCCGTCCACCAAAACGGGCATCGCTGAGATGGCGGTCATCGGTTTCGCCTCGCACGCCGGGCGCCACAACGCCGTCGAGCTTGCTAAATCGACGGCGGTCTGGCTCGAGGAAAAAGGCCACGACGCTGTCTTGCTCCCGGAGCTCGACCTTCTGCGCGAGGCCCGCTCCGAGCACCTGAGGGGCCTCGATCTCCTGGTCAGCCTGGGCGGCGACGGGACGATGCTACGGACGGTCGGGCTCGCCCTCGGCACCGAGATCCCGGTGCTAGGGGTAAACTTCGGGCACTTTGGCTACTTGACGGCAGTGGAGCCCGATGGGCTACGCCATGCCATCGACAGGTTCATCGAAGGGAACTTTCACCTCCACCGGCGGATGACTGTCGACGTCAGCGTCTTGTCCGATGGCGCCGAGTCGCCTCGCTTGAGCGCGACAGGGCTCAACGACATAGTCCTGGCGCGGCCCTCGGGTACCCATACCATCAACGCGAGCGTGGCAATTTCTGGCGAGCGTTTCCTCAGGTACGCAGCCGATGCGTTGATAGTTGCAACCGCAACCGGCACAACCGGTTACAACCTGTCAGCCAGAGGGCCCGTTGTTTCGCCGACATTGCGTTGCCTGGTGCTGACACCTGTCTCCCCGCACATGTTGTTCGACCGGAGCCTCGTGCTCGACAGTTCAGCCACGGTGTCGATGGAGCTGGACGGGCGCTTCGACGCCGACCTGATCGTGGACGGCGTCCCGCGCGGCCAGCTCGAGGTTGGGGGCAAGCTCGTGTGCAGCGCTGGGACCCGCGATGCGTTGCTCGTCAGCTTCGGGGACCGGGACTTCGAGACGGTCCTCAAGAACAAGTTCCACCTCGCAGACCGCTAGCGCACGGCCTCGCGGGGCGAACGGCCTCGCTGGGCCCGTGGCCCGCAGCCGGTACGCTCGCGCGATGCTGAGCGAGCTCAGGGTGAGCCAGCTGGGCGTCATCGAGGATCTGACGCTCGTGTTGGGCCTCGGGATGACCGCGCTCACAGGCGAGACCGGAGCCGGCAAAACTCTCGTGGTGGAGGCGATCGAACTGTTGCTCGGCGGGCGGGCCGAAGGGGGGCTCGTGCGGCCGGGGGCGGCCGAGGCCCTTGTAGAGGGACGCTTTGTGCTGCCGGCGGCTCTCGGGCCCGCCCGCACGCCTGCTGAGGGCACGCCTGCTGAGGGCACGTCTGCTGCGAGCGCGCCTGATGCGGAGGAGGCGATAGAGGTCGTGCTGAGCCGAGCGGTGCCCGCGGAGGGGCGGTCACGGGCTTACCTCGACGGCAGGATGGCGAGCGTGGGGGCTTTGGCCGAGCTGGGGGAGCGCCTCGTCGACCTCCATGGCCAGCACGCCCACCAGTCCCTGCTGTCGGGAGCTGCCCAGCGTGACGCCCTCGATTCGTATGCAGGCGCGGACCGGCGACCGCGGGAAGCGGCACGCGCTGCTTTGCGCGAGATAGACGAGGCCCTTGCAAGAGCAGGTCGCGACGGTGCAGGTCGCAGTGGCGAAATGGAATTGCTCCGCTACCAGCTGGCAGAGCTCTCGGCCGCACAAATAGGGAACCCCGCAGAAGATACCGAGCTGGAGGTAGAGGAGGAACGCCTCGGCAAGGCGGCCGCGCACAGGGCGGCGGCGGAGGCAGTTTATGAGGACCTCTCAGGCGACGAGCAGGTGTTGGACCTGGTGGGCAAGGCCGTGGCGAGGATCGCTGCGCACCCGCCCCTCGTAGCCTTGCGCGAGCGGCTGAAAAGCGTCGCGGCCGAGCTGGCCGACCTCGCAAGCGAGGCACGGGCGACGGCTGAGGGGCTTGAGGAGGATCCCGAACGACTAGCCGAGGTGGTCTCACGGCGGGCGCTCCTCCATGAGCTTCGCCGGAAATACGTCGGTCCGGGTGGCAGCCTCGCCGATGTGTTGGCGTTCCAGGAGGATGCGAACAAGCGATTGGAGGAGCTGGACGGCTTGGAGGGGCTTTCCGCGCAGCTCGCCGAGGAGCGAGCTCAGGTGCTTGCCAAACTTCGTCGTGCGGCGGGGGAGCTGGGAGACGCCCGGCGAGCAGCGTCGACGGCTCTAGGGGAAGGTGTCCAGAGCGGGTTACGCCGCCTGGCCATCCCAAGGGGGCGTTTCGAAGTAAGGGTCGGCGCCCCGCACCACGACGGCGTCAACGAGGGCGCCGGCGAAGAGACCGACGACTTGCGGGAACTGTCTGGCGAGGACGTCACGTTCCTGCTGGCGGCGAACCCGGGAGAGCCCTTGATGCCTCTGTCCAAGGTGGCTTCGGGGGGTGAGCTGGCGCGTGCGATGCTCGCGCTCCGCTTGGTGCTCGTTGGCGGGCCGCAGCAGCACGCGTCGGGGGCCAACGGCGCGGTGCAGGGGCCTCTGGCTCTCGTGTTCGACGAGGTCGACGCCGGCGTAGGTGGCGAGGCGGCGCTTGCCGTCGGCAGGGCGCTGGCCGATCTGGGCCGGCGCTACCAAGTGATCGTCGTCACACACCTGGCCCAGGTCGCTGCCTTTGCCGACGCCCAGATTGCCGTGAGCAAGGTCGAGCGCGATGGCCGCAGCGTTGCGTTGGCTGCTGCGGTGTCCGGCCCGGACCGCGTCATCGAGCTTTCCCGGATGCTCTCCGGCCAACCTGACAGCGCTACCGCGCGGCGGCACGCCGAGGAGCTTCTCGAGACCGCGCGGCTGGGGCGAGACCGTGCGCCTGGGGACGAACCCGCCGATTGACCGCGGAACCTATCTATGAAGGTTTCTCGTGCGCCAAAATTGTCCGGCGGCGGTCACTCGGAACGATGTTCGTCCCGCCGGCTCACGGCTCTCCCATTGTCCAGGCCGCCGCTTAGTCAGGGCCGGGCGGCAAACCTAGCGGTGTACGAAGGTTAGGCTCGGGGCGTCGGCGGCGACGTCCGCCGGGTCGAGGAGGTGCGTGGGGCATGGCTGCAGACGACACGGCTGCAGACGAGGCCGTGATCGGCGAGGCCACTGAGCTGCTGCAGAGGTTGATCCGGAACCATTGCGTGAACGATGGCACCGCCGCCTCAGGGGAAGAGGTCCGTAACTCGGAGCTGCTTGCCGTCTACCTCGGTGGGGCCGGCATCGAGCTCGAGCGCTTCGAGAGCGAACCTGGGCGCGAATCCCTCGTCGCCCGTATCGACGGGAGCGACCCGACGGCTCCGAGCCTGTGCCTGATGGGGCACACCGACGTGGTGCCGGTCAATCCCGCAGGCTGGCATGAAGACCCCTTCGGCGGAGAGTTGATCGACGGCGAGGTGTGGGGTCGCGGGGCTATCGACATGCTGAACATCACCGCCACGATGGCCGTCGCGTTCAAACACCTCGTGCAGTCAGGGTTCCGGCCACGCGGTTCGCTCATTTATTTCGCCGTGGCTGACGAAGAGGCCGGCGGGCGCCTCGGCGCTGAATGGATGGTCGACAACCATTGGGACGTCGTGGCGAGCGACTACGTGCTTACCGAGATCGGTGGATGGTCCGCTCTGCCTGGGGACGGGAGCCGCCGTGTCGTAGTCAATGTCGCCGAAAAAGGACTGGCCTGGAGACGGCTGACCGTAAAAGGCACGCCCGGGCACGGGTCGATGCCCTACCGCACCGACAACGCCCTGGTCACCGCCGCGGAGATCGTGAAACGCATCAGCAACTACCGGCCCGCACCCTGGGTCGGCGACCTTTGGCTCGAGCAACTGGCCGGGCTCGACTTGCCGGAAAGCACCAAGCACGCGCTATCCGACCCGGCGGCGATCGACGATGCCCTGGCCGAGCTGCCCGCTGTCCTGGCACGAAGCTGTCATGCCGCCACGCACATCACGTTCTCCCCGAACGTGGCACGTGGGGGGCAGAAAACAAACACCGTCCCCGATCAAGTCGTGCTCGAAGTCGACATACGCACCCTGCCGGGGACAACTCCTCGAGACGTCGACGCCCATCTCAAGACGGCGCTCGGCGACCTGGCAAATCGCGTCGAGATCAGCCCACTTCAGGAGTACGGCTCAACACGTTCGGCCACCGACAACCCGCTGTGGGAGGCGCTGGGCCACCACGTCGGCGCGGTCTACCCCGGTTCGCGGCTCTCACCGGCCCTCCTCGTCGGGGCGACCGATGCGCGCTTCTTCCGCGATAAGGGCGCCGTCGCGCTGGGCGCAGCGCTGTACTCGCCGGAGGTGACCTTCGAGACCTTCGCCGGCCGCTTCCATGGCAACGACGAGCGGGTCGATGTGGCCTCGCTCGGGCTGTCGACTGAGCTATGGACGGGGGTCGTGAAGGAGCTACTCGGCTGACGTGGATTATCCCATGCGGCTCCGGTCCCGCCCGATAAAAGACGACGGTTCGACCGACAAATGAACGCGGAGAACGCGCTGGACTACGAATGCATGGCTGTCGCGGTCGGTCAAGCGCGAGTGTCGCTCAGTGAGGGAGGGATCCCTATCGGGGCGGCATTGTTCAAGGGACCGGACCTGTTGGGCCGGGGTTATAACCGGAGAGCCCAGCTGCGGAACCCGATACTCCACGGAGAAATGGACTGCCTGCAAAATGCCGGCCGCGTGGGCAGCTACAGAGGCACAACGATGTACTCCACGTTGATGCCGTGCTACATGTGCGCTGGGACGATAGTGCAGTTCCGGGTACCGAGGGTGGTAGTGGGCGAGTCGCTCACCTTCCCCGGCGGCCGAGAGTTCATGGAAGAACACGGGGTGGAGGTCGTGGACCTCGAGATGCAGGAGTGCGCCCAGATGCTGCAGGGCTTCATCGCGGGCAACCCGGGACTGTGGGCAGAGGACATAGGCGAGCTCTAGCCGTCCATGGGCGGCGGGCGTGGATTGCGGGGACGTGCCGGAAGGGCCAGAATCAGTCATCCGACCTAGGAGGACTTTTGAAAAAGCCAGCTACAAGAGGGCTCGCCGTTGCGTTGTCGACGTCGGCTCTCATGTTCGGCGTCGTTGCCACCTCGGCATCCGCCACGACCCGGGTGCCGGACGCAGCCGGGCGTACCCTTGTCATTGATAACTCATTCGTTCTCGTCACCGCCGACCCCGGTCACATGTTCGAGCCGACGGGCGAGCTGGTTGTGAACGGCCTCTACGACACACTGGTCACCTTCTACGGTGGCAATTTCAAGAAGGTTGTGCCCGACCTGGCCACTTCGTACCAGGTCCTGAACGGCGCCCGGAAGTACGTCTTCCACCTCAACCCCAAGGC
>DATKHZ010000305.1:0-5889 GCA_035509995.1 Acidimicrobiales bacterium
GTGGGTGCCGCTGAGGGTTAGCCTCCGCCGCGGAACACCCATGTCCAAGTCTCAAAAGGAGGAAACGGTGCAGCGACCTATAACACTTTTTACAGGCCAATGGGCAGACCTACCCTTTATCCAAGTTTGTGAGCTCGCGCAGCGTTGGGGCTACGACGGCCTCGAGATCGCCTGTTGGGGTGACCATTTCGAGGTGGACAAGGCTTTGAGCGATGACGAGTACGTCCCCGGCCGTCTCGAGCTGCTGGAACGGCACGGTCTGAAGGTCTACGCAATTTCTGCCCACCTGGTAGGTCAGGCCGTCTGCGACGACCCGATAGACGAGCGGCATGCCAATATCCTGCCTAAGCGCATTTGGGGTAACGGAGATCCGGAAGGCGTTCGCCGCCGGGCGGCCGAGGAGCTGAAGGACACAGCGCGAGCTGCCAAGCGCCTTGGAGTTAAGACAGTCATCGGCTTTACCGGCTCGTCGATCTGGCACCTAGTGGCGATGTTCCCGCCTGTCCCGCCGGAGATGGTCAAACGCGGCTACAAGGACTTTGCGGACCGGTTCAACCCCATTCTCGACGTCTTTGATGAGGTCGGCGTGCGCTTTGCGCACGAGGTCCACCCAAGCGAGATAGCGTACGATTATTGGACGACGGTTGCCGCCTTGGAAGCCGTCCAACATCGGCCGGCCTTCGGGCTAAATTTCGACCCAAGCCATTTTATGTGGCAGGACATCGACCCGGTCGGTTTCCTCTGGGACTTCCGTGAGCGGATCTACCATGTGGACTGCAAAGAGTCGAAGCGCCAGTTAAACGGGCGCAATGGACGTCTAGGCTCGCACCTCCCGTGGGGTGACCCTCGGCGCGGTTGGGACTTTGTGTCGACTGGCCACGGTGACGTGCCTTGGGAGGCGGTTGTCCGGATGCTCAACGCCATTGGCTATGACGGCCCGATTTCGATCGAATGGGAAGACGCCGGTATGGACCGACTGGTCGGCGCTCCCGAAGCATTGGAGCTGATCCGGCGGTTGTCGCGGATCAGCCCCCCTGATGCGTCGTTCGACGCCGCCTTTGCTTCCCGCGACGCGGCACCTCAAAAGGCGCCCGAGGCGCAATGACAAACGAGCGGCGGCGCGTCCTCGTGGTCCGTGGTGGCTGGGCCGGTCACGAGCCGGTTGGGACGACGGACAGGCTGATACCACTATTAATTGAAGAGGGCTTCGAGGTCGAGATCTCGGGCTCGCTCGAGTGTTACGCGACCCCGGCCGTAATGGAAGACCTCGACCTCATAGTTCAGTGTTGGACGATGGGCGAGATTTCGCCCGGACAGCTGAGCGGTCTTCTCTCGGCAATCGCCGCTGGCACGGGGTTGACCGGTTGGCACGGTGGGTTGTGCGACGCGTTCCGTAATTCGCCCGACTACCAGTTCATGACCGGCGGCCAATGGGTAGCTCACCCGGGTGGCGCGATCGACTATGAGGTCAACTTCATGAGGGTGGGCGCGGACCCGCTGATCGCAGGCCTGGAGGATTTTCGGCTTCGTTCCGAGCAGTATTACATGCACGTGGACCCTTCGAACATTGTCCTGGCGACTACCACGTTCCAAGGTACGGAAGACGCCCCTTGGACTAAAGGATGCGTCATGCCGGTGGCTTGGAAGCGCACATACGGCAAGGGGAGAGTGTTTTACTCGGCACTTGGCCACGAAGCCAGTGATTTTGACGTGTCGCAGGTGCTGGAACTGGTCCTCCGCGGGAGTTTGTGGGCGTCGCGCTCCGCCACCCGCATGTCAAGATTGGCGGCCGAGGGGTGACCCCGCAGGGAAGGCCGAGAGTCGGCCTCGTCGGGTGCGGGAACATTAGCGAGGCGTACCTAACGGCAGACTATGACGAAGTTCACTTCACAGCGTGCGCCGATCTCGACAAGGACAGGGCCGCGAAGACGGCGGCGGCGCACGCGTTGGAGGTCATGAGCGTCGATGATTTGCTTGCCAATCCGAACATCGACATCGTCTGCAACCTCACCGTGCCACAGGCGCACGTGGAGGTCAGCCTCGCTGCAGTGCAAGCTGGGAAGCACGTCTACCAAGAGAAGCCATTGGCCCTCGATCGACCGGGAGCCGCCTTGCTCTTGAGCGCGGCGGAGGGCAGGCGAGCCCGCGTCGGGTGCGCACCTGACACCTTCCTCGGGGCAGGCCTGCAAACATGTCGAAAGTTGATCGACGAGGGAGCAATCGGCGCCCCCGTGTCGGCCATGGCGAACATGGTTCTCCGTGGTCACGAGTATTGGCACCCCGATCCGGGCTTTTACTACCTACGGGGCGGTGGCCCGCTCTTCGACATGGGCCCGTACTATCTGACGGCGCTCGTCAACCTGTTGGGCCCGGTAGCCCGTGTCGCTGCCGCGTCCTCCGAACCGTCAACTACCAGGCTGGTGCGATCAGGGCCTAGAAAGGGACAGCAACTGCCCGTGGAAGTGCCGACGCACGTTGCTGGGCTCCTTGAGTTCACGACCGGCGTGGTCGCCACAATCGTGTTCAGTTTTGACGTTTGGGCTTCGCAACTCCCGAAACTCGAGATCCACGGTACCGAAGGAAGTTTGTCGCTGCCCGATCCCAACACCTTTGGTGGGCCAGTCGGTCTGGCTCGATGGGGATCAGAAGGCTGGGAAGACGTCCCGACCGATCGCTTCGCCCTTCATCGTCGCGGGGTCGGGCTGGCGGACATGGCGGGATCCATCGAGCACGGGCGCCCTCATCGAGCAAGCGCATCCCTCGCGTACCATGTCCTCGATGTAATGATCGGGCTCACGGAGTCGGCCGCTCAAGGGCGCTATGTCGGGACTAGCAGCAGTTTCGAAAAGCCCGAGGCCATGGCGGCTACTGGCGCGCAAACGCGTGAAGCTGTCGAGCGCCGACCGGACCATGACGCGATATGACGGGACCGCTTGTCCGACAACGCGCCGCTCGGGAGGTTGCTGCTTCCTCCAGCGCCGCCGAGCGGCGCTTGGACATCTGTCAGTTGGTAAGGGGCCCTGAACGTCTGAGAGCGGCTTGACATTCTCGAGACGGGGTTATATCGTCAGCCACTGTTGAAACCATTCGACATGAGGTCCAGTTGAGGAAAACAATCCAGGATGTGGCAAAAGCCGCAGGGGTGGCGCCGAGCACCGTCTCGTACGTGCTCAGCGGCAACCGCAGCATCTCTCCTGAGACTCAGGCCCGTGTCCAAAAAAGTATCCGGGCGCTCAAATACCGTCCACATGCTGGTGCCCGGGCCATGCGGGCCGGGCGCACAGACGTCATCGCGCTAGTCGTGCCCTTTCACACCTGGACCCATGAGCGCAGCCTGATGCGGTTCGTCTACAGCGTGGCCGACGCGGCTAGGGCGCACGGTTGGAACGTGATGCTGCTCACCGCAGCGGACGGCAAGGCAGAGATCGAGCGAGTCGTGCGGTCCAACATGGTAGATGGCTTGATACTCATGGAGGTCGGGCTTCGGGACGAGCGGGTCCCGCTCTTAGCTGGCCTGGGGCAGCCAGCCGCGCTTTTGGGTGCCCCAGAGGATCCGGCGGGCCTCCCGTGCGTCGACTTCGATTTCGAAGAGGCCGCTCACCTATGTGTCGAGCACATGGTTGGCCTCGGCCACCGCGAGATCGGCTTTATAGGGCCACCGCAGGGCGTGTACGACGGGGGGGTAGGTTTCGCCCTTCGCACTCACAGGGGGGTTTCGGACAAGCTTGCCGAGCACGGGCTCGCGTTCCATAGCGTCGCTGCCGAGCCCAACCTCGAAGGTGCCCATGTTGCCCTGCGGTCGCTCTTTGGCGAAGCGCCAAAGTTGACCGCACTGGTCGTCAACAACGAAGGGGTCCTCGACTTGGTGGTAGAGGGCGTTCGTCAGCTCGGGAAAAAAGTCCCACGAGACATCTCCATTGTGGCCATCGCCCGTGACGAGATCGCCCTACAGGTCACGCCCCCCCTCACATATGTCGGGGTACCGGCTGACGACCTCGGTAGGCGGGCAGTGGAGCTGCTCGCGTCCCAGAGAGGTCAAGAAAGCGGAGCGGTGCTTTTGCCGCCAACGCTGGTCCGCCGAGGCAGCGACTCCGCGCCTATTCGGGCGCGCAAGTCCCACTAGGAGGTGAACATCTTATGCAGTAATCTTGCGTGGCCGAGAATCGAATTGATTCGATAGCAGCATTGATTCGATATCGGGCTACTGGTCTTGTTGGGCGACGAGTTGAGAAATTCGCGAATGTCCAATTATCGGCCGGACGATCTTGGCAACCTTTTAGTTACACGCTCCACCAGAATACAGACAAAACCACGAAGGAGAGAAGGTGACGAGGGAATGAACAAACGAGCTAGTCAACGCCATGGCCCTGACTTTGCGTACATCCCGCGACGCGTTGCGGTCCAGCGCTCGCTCAAGGTTATCGCCGCTGCCGGGGCTTCCCTATTATTTGCGGCCAGCACAGCTACCACTGCGTCAGCAAGTGCCAATCGGGCGTCGGGCAGTGGCCCGACCATCACACTGACTGAACAGGATTATTATTTCGTCGGTGCCGGGCCAATTCACACCTACCTGAACACACTGTTCGCTAACTTTATGAAGCTTCACCCCAATATCGTAATTCAGAGAACTACTATCCCGCCTTCTGATTACTTCACCAAGGTAACGGATGAAGCGGGGGCAAACGCTTTGCCCGACGTGCTGATGCTCGACAACCCTGACCTCCCGTACTTCGCTGAGTACGGGGTGCTGGCGCCGCTGGGGTCTCTTGGCAGAACTGCCATCTCCGCGTTGCAGGCGCCGCAACAGTCGGAGTCGTCTTTCAATGGCACCGTCTACGCATACCCGCTCTACACCAATACCATCGCCCTGTTCTATAACAAGACGATGTTTGCCGCCGCAGGCCTGCAACCGCCCACGACCTGGGCGCAACTCCTTACTGACGCCAAGGCTCTGACGACACCGGCCCATTACGGGATCGCGTTCTCAGGACAGACTGGACCGGGCCAGAACGTCTGGCAGTTCGAGCCGTTCCTATGGTCCAATGGAGGCAACCTGACCCAGCTCACTTCGCCGCAATCTGTCCAGGCACTGACCTTGTGGACAGACCTGGTCCAGGAAAAAGCGGTGTCACCCGCTGTCACGACTTGGGGCCAGGTGCAGCCGGAGAACTTCTTCGCCGACTCCAAGGCGGCGATGATGGTCAACGGCCCGTGGTTCCTTTCCACGCTTAACGGGGTCAAGGGCCTCGACTACGGCGTAGCCGAGATCCCTGTCAACACCCCCGGCCAAAACGTGGTCCCGCCCATTGGTGGGGAGCTCTGGACGATCCCCAAGTCCAGCAGCGCGACCGAGAAGGCCGCGTTCGAACTCCTCAACTACATGGCAAGCCCTAGCGTCGACGAGCAGCTGAGCCTCGCCGAAGGTGACGTCCCCACTGTCAAGGCTGCGTTAGGGCCTTGGAAGAGCAAGGCTGGAGCTCAGCTCCAGCCTTTCCTGCAAGAGCTGCTGCACGGCGAGGCCCGCACTGCGGTGCTCGGGACAAACTACCCGGCCGTCGAAACCGTGGTCGGCAACGCCATAGAGGCTGCCTTGTTAGGGAAGCAGACCCCAGCTCAGGCCTTCGCCGCAGCCCAGAAGCAAGTCCAATCCGTCATTTACGGTAGCTAACACGTGAGGGCGCAGTCCTGGCCCTCATAAGCCTCGATGCTGTCTTGGGCGGGCGCGAAGCCTCGCGCCGCGCCCGTCCGGTCAGCATCCGCCCTTTAAGGAGAGAATGACCCGGCTTAGTAGCTACGAGAGCCCAAGAGCGGCCGGCGGGCCACAGTCGGCCGCCGTCTTCGCAGCCGGACGGGCCAAGGGAGCCGCGGCTCCCGGGCGCGCCCGGCCCA
>DATKHZ010000306.1:0-2301 GCA_035509995.1 Acidimicrobiales bacterium
TGCAAACGGACGGGATGCCCTACCGGGTCGGGGTGCCGTCTGCTGACGTCCGAGCAGCGGTACGGCGCCTGCTCACCCAGATCCGAAGTGCGGTGCGTGTGCTAGACCCCCAGGTTCCAGCCGGTCACCGCCCAACCGCCCAGGCCGAGCTCGAGACGGTGGCGTCGCTTGCCGCCGCCGTCCACGGGGAGTGGATCCGCATCCATCCATACGCCAACGGCAACGGTAGGACCGCTCGACTGTGGGCAGCGTGGGTTGCGCTTCGCTACGGGCTGCCGGTGTTTGTGAGAGTCAAACCTCGTCCCGCCGACGCCGACTACGCCATCTCGTCGAGGATGTCGATGGGCCGCCCACCGGATTTTCAAGGTGACCACCGCGCTGCTGGGCTCGTCTTTGCTGACATGTTGGCGAGAGCCGTTAACGGTCGCTGACACGAGCGGTGTGGCCCCGAGCGCGTGCCGAACTTGCAAGCCGCTCAAGGACGAGCGTGTCGAGGACCACAGACTCGCGGTCCTTTCGCTTTCATGGAGCATGGGACCCGCAACGCCAACGCTGGGCCGTGGCTAATGACTAAAGGCCGAGGCCTTGGGCAGGCGACGGTCCTCTGTCCCGAATCAGCCCGCGCTCGACCGCGTCGACGACGGCTCGCTGCCAAGCAGTGTTGGTTTGGCTGAGGCGCAAGCGGCCCCGCCTTCCAAGCTCAGGCTCGCCAGCGAGGAACTCGAACGCCCGAGCGATGAGCGTCCCTACCTCGGAGGGGCTCCGAGCGGACGCCAGCCCGATCACAGTCGGCGTTGACGCAGTAGCCGGGTCCGCGAGCTGCTGAAGAATCTCGTTGCGGTCCTTGCGCCCGGGAAGACTGTCGGGCCGGTCGAGGAGAGCGGCAATCTTCGTGGCCGTATGGGCAGGTGCCGCAAGTACTCGGTAACCCTTTAGCGTCTCCGCGTAGACCTCCAATTGCTCGACCCTTAGTTGGAGGTTCGCTCCAAGGCGGGACTGGTATGGCACGTAGAGATCAAGATGGATGGACCGCCAGGTACCTCGCCATTCGGTCCCGGCAATGTGGTGCGAAGCCGACATGTCGTCGGCCATCGTTCCTAGGAGGGCCAAGTCCTGACGGCTCACAATGAGGTCGATGTCATGGCTCATTAGCCCTCCCATCCGCACCCACGAGCCCCAACCGCCGATAAGCACTGCGGCGGGCACCGCGGACCGCACCTCGTCGAGTACGGAGCGCGAGAGCTCCGTTTGCTCAGACGAGTAGAAAGGGTTCCTCATGGGTGGCTACACGACGCGGGTCGAGCTCATCCACAAATCGAGCGGCCTGCCATCCCGGCAGCGAGAAGAGGTCAGCGTATGCCTGGGCCAAGGGTGTCACCCGCCCGTAGCGCTTGAGCAACGGGTCCGGCTCGGCTATCAGCACCTCCGTGCCATGTCCAGCCTGCGCTGGGAGCAAATCGGGCAGGCCTGGGTCACCGTAGAAAAGCACCGTGCTGTAATCGGCGATCCGGTTGGTACCACCGAGATGAGCTACCACCGCCCCGAAACCCCCAAGGACTACTGCGGGATTTGTGGCAAGGCGCTCAACTTCTACCGCGCTGGCGTCAACCTGCGAGCTCTTTCTGATCTCCCGTCGCACGTGCCGGTGAGCGGCGAACAGGACAAGGAGCCGAACAGGGTCCAGCACCTGGAGGCCCTCCAACGAGCTCACGCTGACCGCACCGATCTCGATCGGGTGAGCGAGTGAACGGTGCGTCGTCGAGATTGGCGCGCCCAACTCATTTGCGAGGGCACTTAGTGATGCCCACCGTCGCTGTCCTTCGCGGGCGCCGACCAGCAAGTGCCGCCACACAGCCTCGACCATCGGCATCATGCTCGCCACCATACACGATTTCCATACTTCTATGGAAGTTGGGGGGACCCCGTTGTGAGCGCCTGGGTCGCCCATGGAGAGGCCGGCAGCTGTGAGATGGGACGTTCCGATAGGCGTGCCCATCTCACAGTGCCGGTCCTACATCGCCGCTGCGGAAGGCACGACGGCGGTTGCCCCGGTCGAGCACGGCAACTTCGAGCTCTGGGCGAAAGTGAGGGCTGCGTCCTGGTAATCGCTCAGCTGGCGAGCAGCTGTTGAACGCGCTGGTGCGACAACCCCAGCACATCGGCCGCGTCGCGGACGCTCAGGCGGCCATCCTTCACTAGAGCGCGGGCGGCTTCCCGTGTGGCCCCGGCAGCGGCCTCCTGGGCGGCCTGGGCATGCTCGCGCTCCTTGCGGGCGAGTTCGAGTGTGGCTTTGACCGGCGC
>DATKHZ010000307.1:0-6160 GCA_035509995.1 Acidimicrobiales bacterium
CAGCGCGGGGCTGCGGTAAGTCGTGAGCGGTGTCAGCTGGCCGATGACCTCGACGTCGGCCACAGCCACCCCGATCTCCTCGTTCGCCTCCCGTAGCGCCGCATCGAGAGGGACCTCGCCGCGCCGCAACCGCCCGCCAGGAAAGCACACCTCCCCAGCATGGGACCGCAAGTGCGCCGGCCGCCGGGTGAGGACGACGTTTGCCTCACCGGCGCGCTCGAACAGCAGGCAGAGGACAGCAGCAGGCCTCTGGTCGGCTTGGAGCGGCAGCTCCGCCATCGTGACGTTCCTAGCGACATTGGGAGGGGCCGGCAGCTCAGCTGGTGTCGCTAGTGCCCGCCAGACCTCTTCGACGGTTATCCGGGTACGTTCGGTCTCGGGCAGCTGTTCCCATGGAGCAGGGGCGCCCGGCAAGAAGCCCTTCGGCCGCGGGATCTCAATGCGCAGGTGCGCCACTTTGGGACGAAAGGCTTTCGAGCAACTCGCGGAGCCCGCCCGTTTTGAGGTTGGCCATCACGCGCCCGGGCGTGACGTCGCCTCGCTCCCATTCCATCCAGGAAGCCAGCAGCTTGTTTGGGTCGGGTGCGGGGACTTCCACGGGCGCCACACTACCGGCCATAAGCCTCGGGGCGACCGCCCTTACCCGCTAGCGCCCATGTGCCCGGCATGCGAAGACGAGGCCCTCAGCAGGCCCGCGGATCCCAGGGTTGCTGCTGGTCGGCAGCAGCGCTGACCGGGTTACCGCCCGGCGTGGGGACCGTTGTAGGGGGAGCGACCGTGGTGCTGCTGCGGACAGAGGCAGACCGGGTTGTCGGGGCAGCGGTTGTCGGGGCAGCGGTCGTCGGGACAACCGCGGTCGCCGGGGCGGTGGTCGGCGCGGCGGTGGTCGGCGTGAGAGGCTTGGCTGAGACATTGACGGTGGACCCGAGGTCCACTTCGATCGCACCTTGTGCGAGGGAGGGGTCGAGCTGCAACATGACCGCTCCCGAGAGGTACTTCATCACGTCAAGGGCCTGGGCGACGTCGCCAGGGCGGTAGTTGACGAGGGTCTCAGAGATGTTGGCAGGGACCGTTCCGGCAGACTCGTTGGTCACCTTGAGCCCGTGGGTTGCCAGCGCCTGCCCGGCGGCGAGGGCGGCGTCATAGCTGCCGGCGATGCTGACCACGCGTACCGAAGTGGGGGCGACCGGCGTGGGGAACACGTCGCCTGCCCACGCCTTTATCACGTTGTTGTCAGCGGGTTGGACGGGGAAGAGCACGTCGCCCTTCCCGTAGCCTTGGTAGTAATAGTTGCTGACCCCGGTTGTCGGCAGCGTTGTCTCGGGCACCTTCGAAGGGTCTATGTGGCTGTACGAGAGGATGAGGCTGAGCATCTGGCCCTTCAGCGGCGCGTCTACGGTCATCTGGCCCAGGATCGCGCTCAAGAAGTTGGCGGCCGCCACAGGGTCCGTCAGGCCCTTGGATTTTGCTGTCTGCGCAACGACCTTTAGGAACGTATGGGTCCGCACAATGCGGGCGAGGTCCGACTCGGGGTCAAACGGCCAGTCGTACCTCGGCGAGCCCGTACCCTTCGGCTCGTACTGGAGGTGCCTGGCCCGCACCAGCGCCAGGGCCTCGAAACCGTCGAGGTGGTGGCAACCGGCACTGCCTATGTTGAGGAGGGACTCGGCGTCGAACACGGGGTCGGGGAAATAGACATTTATCCCGCCGAGGGCGTTCACGCTATTGATAAAGCCGTTGAAATTGAGCTCTATGAAATGGTTGATGGGGATGCCCAAGTCGTCTTCGATCGCCTGGACGAGGTTGTCGGGCCCGCTGGAACCGTCGTTGAGGGCGGCATCCATTTTCTGGTAAGAGCCAACGGGGCTGTTCGCAGGCATCGGTGAGAAGAGGTCGCGCGGGATCGAGAGTATGGAAGCGGTGTGGTTGACCGGGTCGAGGTGCAGGACCATCATGATGTCCGCCAGCGTCCCGGAGTAGGTGAGCGACGAGCCGAACTGGAGCTGCTGCTTAGAAGTGAGGCCTTGGCGGGTCTCGTTGCCGATCAGAAGGATGTTCTCGGGGTCGCCGTGCGCGGTCTCGTTCTTCGGGATCTTGATCTCGCACGCGACGTCGAAACAGCCGGGAGGAGTCTCGTAGGTGCTAGGAGCCGTGGCGATGGAGCCGATCTTGTAGCGCACGTACCCGTACGCAGCTCCCATGGCGATCAGGCACACGAGGACAACGCCGTTGGCGACGATCAGGGTGCGGCGAGGCCAGTGCGCCTTGACGCGCACTTTGGGCTTCTTCGGCGGCGCTTTCGGCGGGGGGCCCCCGCCCGGCGGCTGCGCGCTGTGCTTAGGGGCGGGGCTGCTCACGGGATTAATACACTTTCGTGGTAGGCGACGGTTTACCTGGCCACGACAAAGATAGGCCCGGCGGTAGCGCCGGGCCTATCTTAGAACTTCGAGTACGTGGCAACAGCAGGGCTACATCATCCCCATGCCGCCGCCGCGGCCAGCGCCGGCGCCCGCATTGGCGTCCTTTTTCTCAGGCTTGTCCGCAACCGTCGCCTCGGTGGTAAGCAGCAGAGCGGCGACGGAGGCCGCGTTCTGCAGGGCGGAGCGGGTCACCTTGGCGGGGTCGATCACACCGGCCTTGACCAGGTCCTCGAAATGACCCGTCAGCGCGTTGAGGCCGACACCGCCGCTCTCACGCTCGGCTTGCTCGACGATCACAGCGCCTTCCAGGCCGGCGTTGGACGCTATCCAGCGCATCGGCTCGTCGAGCGCCTTGCTCACGATCGTGGCACCTGTCGCCTCGTCGCCGCTGAGGCTCCGAACGAGCTTGTCCACCGCGGCGCGGGAGCGGAGCAGGGCCAAACCACCGCCGGGGACTATGCCCTCCTCGATGGCAGCCTTGGTCGCTGAAACCGCGTCTTCGATCCGGTGCTTCTTTTCCTTCAGCTCGATCTCGGTCGCGGCTCCCACACGGATCACGGCCACACCGCCGGCGAGCTTGGCGAGACGCTCCTGCAGCTTCTCACGGTCCCAATCGGAATCGGTGTCCTCGATCTCGCGCTTGATCTGCGCGATACGCGCCTTTACCTCGGCCTCGGGGCCAAAGCCCTCGATGATCGTGGTCGTGTCCTTGGCGATGACGACCTTGCGGGCACGTCCGAGAAGAGAGACGTCGGTGTTCTCCAGCTTGAGGCCGACCTCCTCGGAGATGGCCTGGCCGCCCGTCAGGATGGCGATGTCGGCGAGCATTGCCTTGCGGCGGTCACCGAAACCAGGTGCCTTCACTGCCACGCTTTGGAACGTGCCCCGCAGCTTGTTGACGATCAAGGTGGCCAGGGCCTCACCGTCGACATCCTCGGCTATCAACAGCAGAGGCTTGCCGGCTGTCATGACCCGCTCGAGGACCGCGATGAGGTCGTGGGCGGAACTGATCTTCTGGTTGGCGATCAGGATGAAGGGGTCTTCCAGGACGGCCTCCTGCCGCTCCTGGTCGGTGACGAAGTAGGGCGAGATGTAGCCCTTGTCGAACTGCATGCCTTCGGTGAACTCGAGCTCGACACCAAAGGTGTTGGACTCCTCGACCGTCACGACGCCGTCCTTGCCGACCTTGTCGATGGCATCGGAGATCACTTCGCCGATCGAAGGGTCAGCCGCCGATATGGACGCCACCTGGGCGATCTCGGCCTTGTCGTCGACAACCTTGGAGAGCTTGTGGATCGACTCGACCGCCGCCTTGACGGCCTGCTCGATGCCGCGCTTGAGGGCGATGGGGTTGGCCCCGGCTGCCACGTTGCGAAGCCCCTCGCGAACAAGCGCCTGGGCCAGCACGGTAGCCGTGGTCGTGCCGTCGCCGGCAATGTCGTTGGTCTTGGTGGCCACCTCTTTCACGAGCTGAGCGCCCATGTTCTCGAAGTGGTCCTCCAACTCGATCTCCTTGGCGATCGTCACCCCGTCGTTGGTGATCGTCGGAGCGCCCCAACGCTTCCCGATAACGACGTTGCGCCCTTTCGGCCCCAGGGTTACCTTGACGGCGTCTGCGAGCTTGTTGACCCCTGCCTCGAGGCCTCTCCTCGCGGTTTCGTCGAACTGGAGCTGCTTAGCCACTACTTCGTCACCTTCGCCAAGACGTCACGGCTGCTCAGCACGAGCAGGTCCTCGCCGTCGACGGCAACCTCGGTGCCGCCGTACTTCGAATAAAGGACGGTGTCGCCGACCTTGATATCAAGGGCGATCAGCTCGCCGCTGTTGTCGGCCCGGCGCCCGGGGCCTACGGCCAGGACGTGGCCCTGCTGGGGCTTCTCCTTGGCGGTGTCGGGGATGACGAGGCCCGACGCTGTTCTCTCTTCCGCCTCATTCGGGCGGACAACGATTCGATCGTCGAGGGGGTGCAATTTCATGATGTCGTCGCCTCCGTGGCAAGTATTCGGACAGGGGTTCTCCGGCTAGCACTCTCACCGGTCGACTGCTAACGATAGCGACCTGTGGGCGCTATTACAAACTTCCTGCGCAGACGGGGTGCGCGTTTGACCGCCGCGGCGCCAGGCGGCGGAGGGCTGTCGACCTTCCGGGCCTGGGGCGGCCGGTCTAGCCCCTTGCCGGCAGGTCCGTTGAGGGCGCCGCTGCGGCCGGGCCGGCCAGCGCCGAGCGGAGGAAGTCGACCTGGCTGAGCAGGAGGTTCTCGGCGATGTCCTCTCTTGCCGCCACGTGAGTGACCCCTGACAGTGGAAGCACCGAATGGGGCCGGCCGGCTGCCAGCAGCGCACCGGAAAGCTCGAGGGTGTGCACCACGAAGACGTTGTCGTCGGACAGCCCGTGCACAAGCAGCAACGGCCGGACCAGCTTGGCGGCGAGGGGCACCAGCGAACTGCGCTCGTACGCTTCGGGCGAGAGGTCGGGGTGCCCGAGGTAGCGCTCGGTGTAGTACGTGTCGTACCAGCGCCAGTTCGTGACGGGGGCGCCGGCGACCGCGGCATGGAACACGTCGGGACGGGCGAGCACCGCCAGTGCTGCCAGGTACCCACCGAACGACCACCCAACGATGCCAACACGCCCAAGGTCCAGCTCAGGGACCTCCTCAGCCGTGAGATGGAGGGCTTCGACCTGGTCTTCCAGCGGAGGTTTGGCGAGGTCCTGGTAAACCTCACGCTCGAACGCCAACCCGCGCCCCGGTGTGCCGCGCCCGTCAGCGACCACGACAGCGAACCCCTGGTCGGCAAGCCACTGCGCCTCGAGCCAGACCGACCTCGCCGCCATCACCTTTTGGTGCCCCGGGCCGCCGTAGGGCGCCATGATGACCGGCAGCTTGCCGCCGGCGTGGCTGGACGGCAGTACGACGCCGACCCGGAGCTGGCGGGGCCCCACCTTTAGGAAACGGACGACCGGGTCGACCACCGGCGTTTCCGCGTTGTCGACCAGGGCCCGCGGCTCCGAGCCGTCCACATGCACGACCACCTGCACGCCGTGGCGAGCCATGCTCCGCGACACCACGACCCGCACGCCGCCATCGCCTACGGCGCTCGAGACACCTCCGAGATCGGTCACCTGGCGGAGACCCGCCTCTTTGGACCAGCTCCAGGCCTCGACGACCTGGGGATCGCTGGACGCGGTGAACAGGACCGAGGTCCCGGCATGGGTCACGCCGCGTACCTGTAGCCCGGGCGGGGTAACGAGTTCGTCGCCAACTTTGAGCCTGCAGGTGTCGGCGTCGTGCACCGCCCACAGCAGCTGACCGCCTTCGAGCCATGCTGGCACCCCGGGAGGTGAAGCGACCCACGCGGCGTCGCTCGCCTCGACCAGCCGTGACGTCACGCCTTGAGCCAGGTCGACGCGCAGGACCGCACAAGCCCGGTGGTCCCTCTGCTCCACCAGGAGCAGGGGCGGTCCAAAGCGGCTCCAATGCACGTCGACGAGGTACGGGTAACGCTCGGCGTCCCACAAGACCTGAGTGCGATGGCCTCCGCCCGGGGACGCCTGCAGGTGCCAGAGGCTCACCCTGGCGTCGGCGGTGCCGGCAAGAGGAAAACGATGGGGCTGCGGCTTTCTGGCCGGTGCCGACGGGTCCGACGTCCACAGTGTCGTGATGGGGCTGTTGTCGACGCGTGCTGCCAGCAGGGAGCGTCCGTCGGGGGCCCACCAGAACCCGCGCGGCCGGCCCATTTCTT
>DATKHZ010000308.1:0-3174 GCA_035509995.1 Acidimicrobiales bacterium
TGAGGGAGATCCTGATCGGCCCCGCCCACGAAAATGACGGCCGCGTCAACCTGTTCGGAGCGCTCAAGACGTCCATGGCCACCTGTGGCTACGGCAGCGTCAAAGAGTTCCAGAAGGCCGAGGTGATGGTGGCGCCGGCACTGCTCACGGAGGGCAAGTCGCTCCAGCGCTCCCAGCACGTCGGAATGGGGCACTGACGCCCGCAGCCGAGGATGCGCCCGGAGCCAAGGACGTGCCTGAAGCCGAGAGTGGGCCTGGAGCCGAGGGGGCGCCTGAAGGCGAGGGTGGCACCCGCGATCGGGCAGACCGGGACCGGCCCCTCCTGGAGGGACTGAACCCCTCTCAGCTCGAGGCCGTCACCCATGTCGGCGGGCCTCTCCTGATCGTGGCTGGGGCAGGCTCAGGCAAGACGCGTGTCCTTACGCACCGCATTGCCTGGTTGGTCCGCGAAAAAGGGCTCTCCCCGTTCGCGATATTGGCGATCACTTTTACCAACAAGGCGGCCGACGAGATGCGACATCGCGTCGCGAGCCTCGTCGGGCCAGTGGCCGAGCGCATGTGGGTGTCGACGTTCCACGCGGCGTGCGTGCGGATATTGCGCCGGGAAGCCGCTGCGCTCGGTTACCAGCAATCGTTTTCGATCTATGACCAGTCCGATGCCGTCCGCCTCACCGGCTACGTGGTACGGGATCTCGGCCTGGACACTAAGAAGTTCCCTGCCCGCTCCATCCACGCAATGATCTCCGCTGCAAAAAACGAGCTGGTGAGTACCACCGATTACGCGGAGCGCGCCCGCCGCAGCTCGCTGTTCGAGCGCAAGATCGCAGAGATCTACGAGGAATACCAACGCAGGTTGGTGGCGGCCAACGCGATGGACTTCGACGACCTACTGGGGGTTACCGTCCGGCTGTTCCGGGAACACCCCGATATCCTGGCCTCGTACCAGGAGCGCTTTGCGCATATTCTGGTCGACGAGTACCAGGACACCAACCGGGCGCAAAACGAGCTCGTCCTCCAGCTTGCCGGAGCTCATCACCAGGTAACGGTGGTCGGTGATTCCGACCAGTCGATCTACGGTTGGCGGGGAGCCGATGTGCGGAATTTCCTCGAGTTCGAGCGGGCGTTCCCCGACGCGTCCGTCGTGGTGCTGGACCAGAACTACCGGTCCACCCAGACGATCCTTGACGCCGCCAACGCCGTAATTTCCAACAACTTGACGAGGAAACCGAAGGACCTGTGGACCTCGCGGGGCGGCGGCGAACAGCTCGTGCGTTATGTCGCCGACGACGAGCACGACGAGGGGTCCTGGCTTGCATCCGAGGTCGTGAAGTTGCGCCGGGAACACGGTTACCGCTGGGGAGACATTGCGGTTTTCTACCGCACCAATGCGCAGAGCCGGGCCATCGAGGAAGAACTGGTCCGCCAAGGAGTGCCGTACCGGGTCTTCGGCGGGTCACGGTTTTATGACCGCAGGGAAGTAAAAGACATGCTCGCCTACCTGCACGCGATCGCGAACCCCGGCGACGAGGTGTCCCTGAAACGGGTGCTCAATGTCCCACGGCGGGGGGTGGGTGAAACGAGTGTGGCTCGCCTGGACGCGTGGGCCGCCTCAAAGGGCATGCCGTTCGGCGACGCACTGGCACACGCCCGGGAAGCCGGGGTCACGGGCAAAGCCCTCGGGGGCATCGCCTCGTTCATTGAGCTCATAGGGGAGCTGAGGGCCCTCCTCAACGGCGACGAGGACAGCGGTGCCCAGCCGGCGGGCCCGGCACAGTTGCTGCAGGCCGTACTCGACCGCACCTTCTACCTGGACGAGCTGCGAGCGGAGGACGCGACCCGCGTCGAGATAGAGGGCCGAGTGGAGAACGTCGAAGAACTGCTCGGTGCTGCCATGGAGGTCGGCACGCTCGCCGATTTTCTCACCGAGGTGAGCCTCGTGTCCGACTCGGACGAGGTTGGCCTCGACGACTCGAGCGTGACATTGATGACGCTGCACACCGCCAAGGGCCTCGAGTACCCGGTGGTCTTCATCGCCGGGATGGAGGAGGGGGTTTTCCCCCACCTCCGCTCGCTCGGTGAGCCCCACGAGCTGGAAGAAGAGCGGCGGCTTTGCTACGTGGGCGTCACCCGTGCGAGGGAGCTCCTCTACCTTTCCAACGCCTGGTGCCGGAGCCTGTGGGGCGAAGCGCAGTACAACCAGCCGAGCCGTTTCATCAACGAGATCCCCGAGCACCTCGTAACGGCCAGCGGGGCCCGCCTTCGCCGCCTTCGCCCGAGCCGGGAGGAGTTCCGCGGGCAGCTGGTGGAAGCCGCGATGCGCCACGGGCGCGCAGGGTCGCCCGTTCACGGCACGGGTGCCGAGGAGCTCGGCCTGCAGGCCGGCGACGCCGTCATGCACGCCCGCTACGGGGAGGGGGTCGTTACCGAAGTGAGCGGCGAAGGCACCAACGCCGAGGCGACCATCCGCTTCCATTCCGCCGGCGAAAAGCGCTTCAGCCTCTACATGGCGCCGATCAAGCGCATCTAGCACTGGCGCCGGCTCCCGGTGCGCAAAGGCCTGGACGTGGGGCCCTCTTCCCTCACGCCAAAAGAACGATGAGGGAAGAGGGTCCACCACGCCCGCCCTTCGCACTCTGGCACAGTTGACCGCCGGGCGCGGGAGAGCCGCTAGGCCCGGTCCGTCGCGGGCGGCTCGGCCGCTGACGGCCCAGTGGGCGGCGCTGGCGACGGTAGGCGCCGGGCGATACTAGATAGGCAACCAGGTTGCGTATATGGAGGAGCGGGCCATGGCGAAGTTGAACGTTGTGCCAGCGTCGATGTGTTCCCGGGGCGCCCCAGGGCTCGGCCGACCGCTGAGCAGTCGGAGGTCGAGGTCGGCTGCCTGCGCACTTGCCGCGCTGGCTTCGGTCGGCATCGGGGCTGCAAATGCTGGGGCCACGCCGGTCTCGTTCTCGAACAGCGAGGCCGCCGCGAGAGGGGCCGCCTCGCCGGGCTGTGGTGGCCGGGCGCAAACGGGATCCACGACGCTCACCCCGGATATCGGCGGGCATCAGCGCACCGTCATCGTCCACATACCCCCGGACTACAACTCATCGCGCGGTGTAGCCCTGGTCTTGAACCTCCACGGGAGCGGCTCAACAGCTGCGGCCCAAGAGCTCTTCAGCGGGATGGACG
>DATKHZ010000309.1:0-2801 GCA_035509995.1 Acidimicrobiales bacterium
GTGGACGTCACCGAGCGTCGTCTGGCTGAGGAGTTCCGGTCGATCGCCATGAACCTGATGGTCGAGGGCCTGTTCACCGTAGACGCGGAAGGCCTCTTGACCTCGATGAACGATTCGGCGGCCAAAATGCTCGGTTGGACAGAGGGGGAGCTGGTCGGCAAAGCGATGCGCGACTTCGTCCTGGCGCATGGCCAGGGTGGAGAAGCGATCGAAGAAGGAGATAGAGAGCTCCTACGAGTTCGAAGCGAAGGAAGGCACGTGGAGTTAGACGACCACGTCTACCGCTGCAAGAACGGATACCTGCTCCCTGTTTCCATCTCTGCCTCGCCGCTGTTCATTGGAAGTTCCGTCGAGGGTGCTGTGGTGTTGTTCCGAGATATCACAGAGGAGAAATCGGAGCGGCTCCGGATAAGGCGTGAACTGGACGCACTCACGTGGGTGGGGAGAATCCGCGAAGCGCTAGACGAGGACAGGCTTGTCTTGTACGCACAACCGATCTTCCCTCTCGCCGGGAGTAAACCCAGTGAGGAGCTTTTGATCCGCATGGTCGGTCGTAACGGCGAGATCATCGGCCCTGGTGCTTTCTTGCCAGTGGCTGAGAAGTACGGGCTTATCGGCGAGATCGATCAGTGGGTGGTGCGCCAAGCCGTCCGCCGTGCAGCGGCGGGGCACCACGTGGGAGCGAACCTGTCAGCCGAGTCAATGCTGACCTTGGACTTAGTGGGGCTAATAAAGCGCGAGATCCGACAAACCGGAGCCGATCCTTCCAACCTCGTTTTCGAGATAACCGAGACGGCCCTCATGCGTGATATCGACAAGGGCGAAGCGTTCGCCCATGCGGTCGTGGACCTCGGGTGCAGTCTCGCTCTGGATGATTTCGGCACCGGTTTTGGGACCTTCACCCACGTGAAGAAGCTCCCAATTACATACCTGAAGATCGATATCGAGTTCGTGCGAGACCTAGTCGCGAACCCGGCCAATCAACATGTCGTCAAGGCCATCGTCAACCTAGCTCAAGGGTTCGGCTGTCTGACGATCGCTGAGGGCGTGGAGGACGCCGAGACCTTGAAGCTCCTCCAGGACTTTGGAGTCGATTTAGCCCAGGGCTTTCACTTGGGTCGCCCAGCCCCCCTCTGAACCGCATAGTTTGACCGCCCGGGTGCCGGAAGGCGCTACGGCCACCTGTAAGAGGACGCCGACGAGCAGCTCGCCGACCGCCTGGAGAGCCTGGCCTCCGGCGCCTCACAGAGCCGTCGCGAGGGGTCTCTGTCCTCGCTCCGCGCCTAGCCCTGCGGAAAATGACGGACAACAGACGGACAACGGACGAAATCGGAGCCGTCTGGAGGGCCTAAAAAATAGCCTCTGACCAGGGTGGGCGCTAGAGGACTCGAACCTCCGACCTCAGCCGTGTGAAGGCTGCGCTCTAACCACCTGAGCCAAGCGCCCTACTTTTCTACCGGCTGCTCACTTGCCGCTGAACCTGCCGACCATCCTCGAACAGCGCTTCAACAGCGTACAGCCCGTCGAGCTTGTTCTTAGCCAGCTTCGGTGTTGACGATCAGCACGCTACAGGGGCAGTGGTGGGCCACTTTGTTGGGAACGCTTCCGAGCACGAAGCGTGTAACGCCGCTCATTCCACGGTTCCCTACCACGACGAGGTCGGCGTCGACCTTCTCGGCGATCCTGATTAGCGCGTCTGCCGCGTCGTTACTGCCAGGATTGTGGAATTCAACCGGTACACCCAGCCGCTCGCCCTCAGCGACAGTCCGCTCCCTGATGGCCTCGACTTCCTGGCGCATCCTGTCAATTTCGATCTGGCTCGAGACCGCGTCATGGAACCCGGCGGCGACCGCAGGGTGAACGGCATGAACTGCGTGCACGGTGGCCCCGGCCATCCTCGCTAAGGCAAACGCCTCGTTGACGGCCACCGCCGCGCGGCTCGAACCATCTGTGCCAACGACAATCGCCTTGTACGGCATCGCCACCCACTCCCCCTAAACCAAAAGTACTTGTCCCTGAGCAATGTACCGACCTCCCCGACAAGCCGCAAAGTGGGCATTCGACCGGATGGGCGGGACTCTGCATACTTGTGCCTACTAGTGCGGACCGGTCCCGCGGTAAACCGCGGCCTCCAGGGTGCCAAGATCCGGGAGGGGCACCCGGGAGCAGGGTGGTCGACCGGGACCGCGCTCGCTTGTAGAAACCGACGCCAACGGGCTCCAGGAAGGGCTTAAAGGGAGATCGCGCTATGCCTGGGATGAACACTGGCCTAAGCACAAACAACCCCGCCGTTGTCTCGGCGTTCCAGACGGCGCTCCTTCGCCAGGGACTGGTGGTCCTCTTGATCATCGCTCTCGTTGCCGTTGCCTGGAACCTTCAGCGCTCTGCGCAGCTCCGGCGAGCCAAGGCAACGGCATCGGGCAGCCAAAACCCGTTGGCCGGCTATCCTCAAGAGCCGGCCGCCCGACGCTTGCTGCGAATCTCGTTCGGGCTGTTCTGGGTCTTCGACGGCATCCTCCAGGGCCAGGCGTCCATGCCCCTCGGCATGGCCCCTCAGGTCATCGAACCGGCCGCGGCCAGCTCCCCCGGGTGGGTCCAGCACCTAGACAATGTCATGGCGACGATCTGGAGCTACCACCCGGTTAACGCCCCGGCTGCGGCCGTTTGGATCCAGGTGGGCCTGGGGGTATGGCTGCTCGTCGCCCCGAGGGGCCTTTGGTCGCGCCTGGGGGGCGTAGCCAGCGTCGGGTGGGGCCTGAGCGTTTGGATGTTCGGCGAGGCTTTCGGCCAGATCTTCGCCC
>DATKHZ010000310.1:0-2470 GCA_035509995.1 Acidimicrobiales bacterium
CTCGACGTCGCCCTCGGGCTTATTCACCAACCCGAGGTCTTGTTCCTCGACGAACCCACAACGGGGCTCGATCCGCAGAACCGGGCGAACCTGTGGGACCACATCCGGGCCATCCGAGAGCGCGGGTCGACGGTCTTTTTGACCACTCACTATCTGGAAGAGGCGGATGCCCTCTGTGACCGGCTGACCATCATGGACCACGGGTCGATCGTCGCCGAGGGGACCCCTCGCGAGCTCAAGCGCGAGGTCGTCGGCGATTCGGTGGTGATCGGCCTTGTTGACGACGGGCTCGTCGAGCGGGCAAGAGCGCTCCTGCGGACCGAGCCTTTCGTCCGGGAGATTGGCGTCGAGGAGGGCGGGCTGCGTCTCTACGTAGAGGACGGCAGCGCCGCCTTGCCCGAGCTTCTCCGACTGCTCGATCGGGAGCAGATCGCGCTGAAGTCGATCAGCCTCTCGGAGCCCACGTTGGACGACGTGTTCTTGCGGTATACGGGCCGGTCGTTGCGAGACACCGGCAATACCTCGGAGGTGGCGGCATGAGAACCCTGAAAGATACGGGCCTGCTGTTCCGGCGGCATTTCACCCAGCAGCTGCGCAATCCGGTATGGCTATTCGTCGGGCTCTCGTCGCCCGTGCTCTATCTCGTGCTGTTCACACCGCTGCTCAAGCACTTCACGCGTACTGGGTCGACCGGAACGGTGCTCGACATCTTTTTCCCCGGCATCCTCGCGCTCCTCGCGTTCGCCAGCGGCACCGCCCAGGGGTTCGGCACGATCTTCGAACTCCGAGCCGGCGTCATCGAGCGCCTCCGGGTCACCCCTGCGAGCCGCCTCGCGATTCTCGCTGGGCCGCTCGTCTCCGCTATGACCTTCATGTTCTTCTTCGACGCCATAGCTGTCGCCGTCGCGTACGGGTTCGGCCTCCAGATCCACTGGGGCGGACTGCTCGTGCTCGCCGTGCTCATAGGGATCTTCATGGTGATGATCTCCGCCTGGTCGGTCGCGATGGCACTCACGACCAAGGAGATCGACGCCTTTGCCTCCGTCATGAACCTCCTGAACCTGCCCGCCCTGCTCCTCGCCGGTGTGCTCTTGCCGATCTCGCTCGGCCCGACGTGGCTGCGGGTGATCGCCCACTTCGACCCCCTCTACTACGTCGTCGAAGGCGCACGGGCGCTCGGTGCGGGCGCCTTCTCGAACGACCACGTTTGGCAGGCATTCGCCGTCACCGTCCCATTGTGCGCATTGGTCCTCGGCTGGGCGACGAGCGTCTTCAAGAAGGCGGTCGCGTGATAATCCGACAATAGACCTGTTTCTTGCAAATCACCGCAACGCAGCCACATGAAGGAGTTCTTTATGTCTGAGCGGCCTCCCGTCAGCACCCGTCGCCCTGTTACTGACGACAGGTTTCGGCGGGCGCTTGAAAGGGTCCTATCTGCTGGACCTCGAAGTTCTCCGCGTAGACGAGGTCGCGCCGAAGGTGCGGCTCATCACAATGGCCTCGTCCGATCTCGTGGGGTTCGTGTACACGCCAGGGCGGGACTCGACGCAGGCTACCCGCCCGCACAGACCGCATCTGACCTTGCCGGAAAGAAGGTCCTCGCTCCGGCTTAGGCCGGCGACATGGGCACGATTGCCTCGTTGAACAGCTCCAGGGTTGCCAGCGCCCCATGGATGCCGGGAAACCACTCGTCTCGTAGCCGCGTCCCGCCAAGGTAGACCCGGTACTCGCAAATATGGCGGACGGTTGAGTACTTGAAGCCCACCTCGGACGCGATGGCTGGGTAGCTCTTCCCAGACGCCCGCAGCTCGAAGACCCGCACAACCAAAGGGCGCCAGCTCATCGGGCACTCGAGTACGACCATGGATGCCGTCCCGGTTCTCTTCCGGCTAACCCCGTCGGCCGGGTCATCAGGAATTACTTCTCGGGGTTTGGCACGCCGAGGTAGGGGAACTGAGGTTGGAGGTCACCGTGAGGCTTCAGGCCGGTCGCGGGAACTTTTCCATAGCTCAGCCAGGCAAATCGCAAGCTGAAAACGTCGTCGGTGAGGACGCGGCCGTTGGGGTAGGCCGCGGGCTTGGTGCGGTCGTAGCGAAGGATGTCGGGCAGTACCTGCATGGCTGCCGCCTTGGCCTCCTCGGGCGGGTAGCCACCGTTCTCCAGGATTTTGGACCACGGCCCAAGATAGTTGGCGATGTCGTCGGCTGGCTGGCGAGAGTTGTAGAGGTTTTTCTCACCATCGGGGTTGATAAACGGGTTGATGGTCGGGTTCCCGCCACGGTCCATCTGTACGAGTGTGCCGTCGCGGCGCAGGCTGATCGTGGCCCAGACTCCGATGACCGGGTCGGCGCCGAGCATGTCGGAGGGTACTTCCAGCGCGATGCAGTCGACGTTGTTTTCGGCGAAGTCGTCGTGCCCAGTCCACTGGAGCCCGTGCAGTGCTCCCTCGACGTCGGCGAAGAACGGGTCG
>DATKHZ010000311.1:0-6996 GCA_035509995.1 Acidimicrobiales bacterium
GCCCAGGCAAGTCGGCCGATCCGACCGCTCACCGGCTGGCCCCCGACCACGAACGCCTGAAGGTTGCTCTCCAGCAGGTTCGCCGACAGCCCGCTTGGCAACGTCAGAGTCGGGCCCGGCGAGAACAGGTTGACGAACGAACCGTCGGGCGTTATGGCCAGGACCGCCTCCCCCTGCAGCTTGAGAGGGGTGTTGAGCAGGCCGAGGGTGCTGCCCAGGACTCTCAGAGAATCGTGGTGCCGGTCCGTGGCAACTACGGTGTCGATGCCCCTTGCCAGGTCCTTCGCGTCCACCACTAGCTCGGCCTGCGTCTGATGGACACTGTTGAGCAACGTCAGACCGAGCGTGGCCAGCCCCGCGAACACAAGGGCTGACACGACCATCGCCACCATGGTCAGGCTCAGCCGGCGACGCACGGTGACGTCTTCCTACCCGAGCCGGTAACCCATGCCCCAAACCGTACTGAGCGGCAAGGCGTCACCGAGCTTCTTGCGGAGCTGGCGGACGTGGGCGTCCACCGTCCGGTCGTCGCCAAACCAGCCCTGTCCCCAGACACCGTCCAGCAACTGCTGGCGCGACAAAGCCCTCCCCGGTCGCTCGGCGAGGAACTGCAGCAGTTGGAACTCCTTTGACGCAAGCTGCACAACCACCCCGTCCACCCGGGCTTCGCGCCGCAGTACGTCGACCTCGACGCGCCCGGCAACGAGGACCTCGCTGCGCTCCGGCGCCCCGCCGTCTGAGCGGCGGAGGATGGCTTTGACCCTCGCTACAAGCTCGCGCGGCGAGAACGGTTTGGTCACGTAGTCGTCGGCGCCCATCTCGAGGCCAAGTACCCGGTCCACCTCGCCGTCCCTTGCGGTCAGCATCAGTACGGGCAACGAACGGCTGGCTCGTACACGCCGGCAAACTTCGAGCCCGTCCATAGGGCCAGGCAAGCCAACGTCCAGGATCGCCATCCGGGGGTGTTCACGTTCGATCGCGGCTAGCCCGGCCTCCCCGGTGCCGGCCTGGATCACCCGGAACCCCTCACGTCGCAAGTACAGGTCGACGAGGTCGGAAATGTTGGTGTCGTCTTCCACTACCACGATCGTCCCCAGGTCAGTGCCCACATAGCTAGCATGCCTTACCGGCGGCAGTGAGTGTGCGACGCACTTATCAAGGTCTGGGCCGCGGCAGCATCGGGCTACTCTGATTGGCGGGATGGCCACGTACCTGGACAAGATCCTCGCAAGTCACCGCGAGGCGGCACGGGCCGACAACCGTGACGTCGCGGCGCTGGTGGCGGAGGCGGAGAAGTGCCCGCCGGCGCGGGGCTTTGCCGCAGCACTCCGGCATCGTCCTCGTCTGGCGGCTGGCGTCCCCTCAGTCATTGCCGAGATCAAACGGCGTAGCCCCTCGAAGGGCCCGCTTGCTCCCGACCTGGTACCAGGCGTCCTCGCCAAGTCTTATGCCGCGGCAGGGGCGGCTTGCCTGTCCGTCCTGACAGATAAAGAGTTCTTCGGGGGCTCGCCTGAGGACCTCGGCGAAGCGCGCTCAGCCGTAGAGCTCCCCGTGCTGCGCAAGGACTTCACCGTCAACGCCGCGGATGTCTGTGACGCGCGCTTGATGGGCGCTGATGCCCTGCTTTTGATTGTCGGGGCGCTCTCGCCTGGCGAACTGGCAGAGTTCCTGCAGCTGGCCCGGAATCTCGGGCTCGACGCACTTGTCGAGGTGCACGACGAGGCCGAAGCGGAACTGGCTTTGTCCTCCGGCGCCCAGATCGTCGGGGTGAACCAGCGCGACCTCGTGACCTTTTCGGTCGACACAGACCGCGCCGTCCGCGTAAGCGCCGCCATCCCCGGTACGGTCGTGCGCGTGGCTGAGTCGGGCATCCGTACCCGCGACGACGTCCGTCGGCTGGCGGACGCGGGTTTCGACGCGGTGCTGGTGGGCGAGGCGCTTGTAACGGCGGCAGACCCCGGGGCGGCGCTCGCCTCCTTGACCGAGGCGGTCAGTTAGTTGGGGGCCACTCAGCCGTGATCATAAAGATCTGCGGCACGACGTCGGAGGATGATGCCCTGTTGGCGGTTGCCATGGGCGCCAATGCCATCGGGTTCATCTTCGCCCCGTCGCCGCGCCAAGTTTCGCCCCAGCGGGTAGCGGACATCGTAAAACGCCTTCCGCGCGAAGACATCCTGACCGTCGGAGTGTTCCGGGACGACGCCCCGCGCAGGGTCGTGGAAGTCGTTTACGGGGCGGGCCTGCAAGCGGCACAGCTGCACGGGAGGGAGTCCCCCGACGACGTGAAGTGGGTGCGCGAGAGGGTCCCGATGGTGATCAAGGCGTTCCCCGCAGGAGACCTCCGCGTGAGCCGCGCCGGCGACTTTGGTGCCGATGTCATCATGCTGGACGCGCCAAACCCAGGTTCTGGTGAGGTTTTTGATTGGGAGCTCGCCGGCGACCTGCCGGAGGGCCAGCGCCTGCTGGTCGCCGGAGGCCTGGACGCGGAGAATGTCGCCTCCGCCATAGCGAGGATGAAGCCATGGGGAGTCGACGTCGTTTCGGGCGTCGAGGCTTCACCGGGGTTGAAGGACCCGATGAAGGTAAAAGCGTTCGTCGAAGCGGCCCGGAGCGCCGAAGCGGCTCTTGCGGAGGCGAAAGGCGAGCCTTCTGAGAGCGCGCTCGGCGACCCCTACGACTGGGCAGAGGACGAGTGAAATTGCTCACCGGTGCGCCCGCAGCCCACGCCAATGATCCCACGGGTCTTATGGGAGAACCCGACTCGACCGGTCGGTTCGGGAACTTTGGCGGCCGTTTCGTCCCCGAGGCGCTGGTCCCCGCTTGCCAGGACCTTGAACGGGATTTCCGCGCCTCCTGGTCGAACGATGCCTTCAAGGACCGGTACAACGCGGTGCTCCGTGACTACGCTGGCCGGCCGAGCGCGCTGACCGAATGCGAGAACCTGTCAGAACGTCTCGGTGTCCGGGTCCTGCTGAAGCGGGAGGATCTCAACCACACCGGCAGTCACAAGATAAACAACGTCATAGGCCAAGGTCTCCTGACACTCGACATGGGCAAGACGCGCCTCGTCGCCGAGACCGGTGCCGGCCAACATGGGGTGGCCACCGCGACCGCCGCCGCCCTGTTCGGTCTGGAATGCGTCGTCTACATGGGCGAAGTCGACATGGAACGCCAGGAGCTCAATGTTTTCCGGATGCGACTGCTCGGAGCGGAGGTCCGCTGCGTCCGTTCAGGTAGCCGGACGCTGAAAGATGCTGTCAATGAGGCGTTGCGGGACTGGGTGGCAACCGTCGAGTCGACGCATTATTGCATCGGGTCGGTGATGGGGCCGCACCCGTTCCCCTGGATGGTGCGTGAGTTCCAAGCTGTGATCGGGGAAGAGGCCCGCCTTCAATGCCAGCGGCTGTTAGGCAGCGCCCCTGATTTCGTGGTCGCCTGCGTCGGCGGCGGCAGCAACGCGGCGGGCACTTTCTCGGGATTTGTCGGCACCTCGGCGCAGCTTGTCGGCGTAGAAGCGGCCGGTGGGGCCGCGATGGGGCCCAGAGGTGTACCGGGGGTGCTCCACGGCATGAGATCGAACCTTCTCCAGGACGAGTTCGGCCAGATCCTGGAGGCGGAATCGATCTCGGCAGGGCTCGATTACCCCGGCATCGGGCCAGAACACGCCCACCTTGGCGAGGTGGGCCTGGCGCGGTACGGAGCGGCCGAGGACTCCGAGGTGCTCGACGCGCTCCAGCTGCTCGCGCGCACTGAGGGGATAATCCCCGCTCTCGAGCCGGCTCACGCGCTCGCTTGGCTGGTGCGAGCGGCCAGCGACGGAGAGGTGCCGCCCGGGTCGACCGTCCTGCTCACGATGTCCGGGCGGGGCGACAAGGACGCAGAGCACGTGATGAAGCTGCTGGCTGCCGGCGCCTCATGAAGGGCCTTCCGGTCGAAACTGCGCTCCGCGCCGCCCGCGACAAGGGGCGCAAGCTCTTGGTGGCCTACGTGACCGGGGGCCTGCGGGACGACTGGGTTGCCATCCTCAATTCGATGGCGGATGCAGGCGCCGATGCGATCGAGGTCGGCCTGCCGTTCTCTGACCCGATGATGGACGGGCCAACGATCCAGCAAGCTTCGCTGCAGGCACTCCGGCGCGGCACCACGCCCACCTCGGTGCTGGGCGAACTGCGCTCTATCGAAGCGCCGGTTCCTCTGATTGTGATGACCTACTGCAACTTGGTCCTGCGGGCGGGGACCAGGCGCTTTGCGAACCATTTGGCCAGCGCCGGCGTGCGGGGTGCGATAGTGCCCGATCTCCCGCTCGAGGAGTCGGCAGAATGGGAGAAGGACGCCGCCGCGGACGCCGTCGAGACGGTCCTGTTGGCTGCCCCGGTTACGCCCGACGACCGCCTGGCGGTCATCTGCGAGCACTCGCACGGCTTTGTCTACGGGGTCAACTTGATGGGGGTGACGGGCGAGCGTGACAGCCTGTCCGCAAGCTCTTCGGTGCTCGCCAAGCGCCTGAAGGCGGTGACGGACAAGCCGGTGGTCATGGGTCTGGGCATCGCCGGCCCGACCCAGGCCGTGGCGGCCGCGGAGCATGCTGATGGTGTCGTCGTCGGTTCAGCTTTGATGCGGGCGGCGCTCGACGGTGCCTCGCCCGGTGAGGTGGGCGAGCTCGTGGCTAGGATCCGCGCCGCTCTCGACCGCGGCTGAGCCTGCCGCCATGTCGGCCCCGACCCAGTCGTAGAGCTCGGGCCCCCGCCCCGGCCCTAGGGCGCGGGCCCCGCTCCAGCCTGTGGGCGCGGGCCTGCTCGGTGGGGTACCCGCCTCCTCGCACAACTTCCCCAGGTAATTGGGCCCACGGGGAACAGATTGGGGAACTATCCGGGGAAGGCTGCGCGTCAACCTCGGGGGTATGGAGATCTTCGGGAGGCTGGAGCGATCGCAGGCGGCACCGAGGCCCGCGTCGTGGGCCGCGTCGAGAGCCTCGTCGTGGGCCGCCTCGAGGGCCGCATGACCGCCGGCTTCGTAATCGCAGTGACCGCCGTGGTCGTCGTGGGCTTGGGGTGCGGGGCGTGGCGAGCCGTCAGCACTGGGGAGCCCGCGCCGGGCGACAGCCATCGAAGAGAGCTGCGGTCAAGGCCATCGCTGGGGCACGAGCAGGGCTGGCGCCGACGCTCGTTACGGGATTGCCCCCCAGGCCAGTCCCCGGATTACCCCCGACGCCAACACCTGGGAAAACCGTCCAGGGGCGGTCGGTCCTGGAGCCCGCAGTTCAGCAGCAGGAGCCCGCAGTTCAGGAAAAGGCAGACCAGCGCCAGGTTTTCCGGGAGCCGGTTATCTCGAAAGCGAACACCGTGGGCCGGGTTTTTCCAAGCGAGCACCCTGATCAAACGGTCGCCCCTCGTTGACCGGAGGGACCGGCACGGTTTCGCCAGCTCGCTCCAATTGCGCCAGGAGGCCTCAGTGGCGGCCGCGCGCAGGCGGGCGCCTCAGACCCGCCCGTCCCTTCGCAAGAACAAGCGCCGCTTACGCCCCGAAGAGATCGGGTACCCGCTCGGGCGTGCCCACCCCGGCGGTATGCCGCTCTGGCCGAGCTGGGAAGCGTCCCTACGTCTTGTGGCACCCCCGGGCGAAGGCAAGACGTTCCGGGCGCTGGTACCCGTGCTGCGTCAGCACCCGGGCCCGGCTATCGCCACCTCCACCAAGGCCGACCTCTACGAGCTGAGCGCGATCGCTCGCCAGCGCCGGGGCCCGGTTTTCGCCCTCGACCCCGATCTTCTAGCCCCGGCCGCCGAGCCAGCTCGTTGGTCGCCCGTCACCGGCTGTGAGCAAAGCGAAGTCGCCGAGCGCCGGGCTGCGGCTCTGATCGCCGCAACGGGTGACGACGGAGATGCCCAAAACGGGGCATTTTTCCGAGACTCGGCCCGCGACCTGCTCAAGGCCTATCTTCATGCGGCGGCTTTGGAGGGGCTCGATATCCGGGCGGTGCTCGACTGGTCCCGGCGGCCCGAGGACCCGGCTCCGGCAGAGGTGCTGCTTTCCTCGCCGTCAGCGGCCACCGGCTGGGGCGACCTGGTGGCGCTGCACACGACCGGGGCGCCGGAGACGACGTCCGGCGTCCTGCGATATGTGGCGCGGGCGTTGGCGTGCTTCAGCCATGAGGCTGTAATCGAGGCGTGCTGCCCTGAGCGCGGTGAAGCCCTCGATATCGAACAGTTCCTAATTGACAACGGCACCATCTACCTATTGGGGAAGGGTTCCCGCCTTGGTGCGGTCGCACCTCTCATCACGGCTTTTGCCGATGAAGTATTCGACTGCGCCGAAAGGTTGGCAGCAAGGACGCCAAGCCGGCGTCTCGACCCACCCTTGCTTGGCTTACTGGACGAAGCACCGAGCATCGCCCCGGTGCCGAGCCTCCCCGAACTGCTTGCCGACGGTCGTGGGAGGGGGATAGTGCTCGTCTATGCCATGCAGTCCTTTTCGCAGGCGGTGACTCGTTGGGGCGCACAGCGGGCCGAGACCATGGGCAACGCCACGTCAATAACAGCCGTGCTCGGTGGCCTCACCTCGTCCACCGACCTCGCTGACTTGGAAAGGATCTGCGGTCAACGGAGAGTGCGCCGGGTCTCCACTCATCGCGGGACCGGGGGGAGGAACGGCCGAGATCATTCACGCACGATCAGTTGGGAAAATGAGGCAGTCTTGCGAGCCGACCAGATCCGCACCCTCCAGGCCGGTATGGCTTTGCTGCTTTGGAGCAGGTTGCCACCGGTCCTGGCCCATTTGCCATTGCTTTCTGAGCAGCCCGACTGGGAGCAAGTCCACCAAGAGGAGGAACAGGCTCGGCAGGCCAACGACCGCGCCCGGTCGGCTGCGCGTCCCTACAAACGACGTTATCCCGGTGGCGCCGGAACCCCCGGTAGCGAGCGCATCCCCGGCAGGGAGGTTTTCCCCGAGGCCGCCTCTTTCGCGGACGGCCCCCTCCTAACCCCCGCACCCTTCCCCAGT
>DATKHZ010000312.1:0-9267 GCA_035509995.1 Acidimicrobiales bacterium
TCCCGCGAGTCCTCGACTCGCTGTAGGCGGCCGAGGTTCTTACCGTCCAGTTCCATGTTCACAGTTTGTCTTAGCCCGAGGTCGGGGGTGTCATTATGAGCTGCTTAGAAGACTAAACCAAAGTCTCCACGGTTTCGAGGGAATCCGCGTCCGACTGCAGCGTGGTCGAGCAAGTGTTATCACTGAGTACCAACAATCACTCCCGGAGAGACGGCCGCGTCGATAACAGCGATCAACCCGTTTACGGAGCGCAGCTGGTCTGGTGTCCTTACAGCAGCGTCGAGCAATGTAGGCGAACCGACGACGATGGCGACGCACCGGGCCCGCGAGATCGCAACGTTGAGCCGGTGGAGGTCAAATAGGAAGCTCACGCCGCGCGGTGCGTCTTCGACCGAAGACGATGCCATCGAGTAGAGCGATACGGGCGCCTCCTGTCCTTGGAACTTGTCGACTGTGCCGACTCGGGCACCATCGGGCAGGGCCTTACGGAGGCGGCCGACGTGTGCGTTGTACGGCGCAACGATCAAGACGTCGCCTAGGCCGATGGTACCAGTCACGCCGTCGGAGTCGACCCAGGTAGAGCCGAGGAGGTCGCCCACTATCCGGCCGACAACGGCGGCCTCTTCGGATGAGGCAGCTTCGTTGCCGATGTGCTGTACGGGCACCCAGCGAACTCCCGTACCGGCCCAGGGCTTCGGCGCCTGGAGGGTTTGGTGCTCTCGGCCAGGTGCTGACTCCAGCCGACCTTCGTACATCAGGTTCGAGACCACTTCGGCCAGGGCTGGGTGCATGCGCCAGGTCTTGTCCAAAAAGATGCCCCGCCCGGGCGGCACGGTCGCCGCGCCGTCGAGCATGTACTCCAACGCGGACGCGCCGGCGCCATCAGGGTGTTGAGCTTGAGATGGCTGGGCGAGCTGCTGGGGGTCGCCAAGCAATACCAAGGCCCCCGCGCAGCGTGAAACGGCGACGGCGTTGGCCAGGGAGAACTGCCCTGCCTCGTCGATGACCAACACGTCTACCAAGCCTTCCAATTCCTCGCGGGCCCACAGCCAGGCCGTACCACCCACCAGCCGGTGCCTGCCCGTCGTCAACGCGTCAACCACTTCGGCGTTGGAGGAAGTACGGTCGACTCCGGGGGCGCCGCAGTGGTCGTCCTCGTCACACTTTTGCAGCGCCGGTCGGCCGACGGCCTTCAGCAGGTGGCCTATTACCTCGTGCGACTGAGCCGAGACGCCCACCCTAAGGCCGTCATTTAGCAACGCCCGGATGAGCTTGGCTCCCACGGTCGTCTTGCCCGACCCGGGCGGGCCCTGCACCGCCAGGACGGTGCCCGGCAGTTGGCCACGCACCCGCATGATCACGTCCTCCGGCCCTTCACCGCTCCGGGGCCTAAGGTCCGGCGGGACTGCTCGGTCGAGCAATCGCCGCCCGAGCGGCATGCCACCGCCCAGGACCTCGATTGCGGTGCGCTGCAAGGACTGCTGCAGCGGGGTGACGGGTATCGGCGCGGCAGGACCGAGACCGCGGGGGCGTGGTGGCTGGCTGGTCGTTATCACCTTGAGGTCGAGCCATCCGTCGACCGCGTCAAGGGCCAGGATCTCACCCAGCTGTTCGTGGCTGTCCACGTCGACGGCGGTGCCGTGCACCTTGGTGTCCTGGGGAGGGAAGTCATAGCGCCACACCGTCGAACGGGCCGGCTTGGCCAGCGCGCCACGCGACACCGGGGTACCCAATTCGCCAAGGGCCGAGCCGTCTCTGACCAGTTCGTCGCCGGTGAGGTCGCCGACCCGGTAGAAGTCCCACCACTGGGGGCGGGCTTCCCGGCGGTGCCAGCCGACGAGGCCGGCGAGCAGGCGACGCCCGGCTAGGCGCAGTTGCTCGACCAGGGCAGCCTCGGCAGCCTCCGACCGGCTCTGGGGCTCGGATGGCAGTTCGTCGACGAAAGCAGGGCGAGGCTGGGGGCCATGGGAACGCTCCAGTTCCGCCCGCCGCTCTTCCAGCCAGGCGTGGAGATCGTGGGTCGAGCGGACATCGTCGCGGTTGTAGGCGGCGATCCCGTCCAAGATGTCGTCGTCGCGCTCGACCAGCCAGCGTTCGTAGGCGACCACCGACGCCAGCGCATCCGCGACGTCGTCGGGCTGGTCGCCCGAACCTCGGACCCCGCCCCAGTAGAAGGCCTCGAGCTTTTTGATGGAATAGCTGCCCTTGCTGATCCGCAGTCCCTGGCGGACGACTCCGTAGAGGTCGACGAGCACTTCGCCGCGCAGAAGGCGGTCGAACTCGCTCTCTGCGACGCCATGGCGCTGGGTGAGCCGCTGGAGGGCCGACCTCTCATAAGGCGCGTAGTGATAAACGTGCATGGCCGGGTCAGCGCTCAGGCGGTCGACCAAATCAGCGAGCAAATGTGCTGTCAGCGCCCGTTCCTGCTCCGAAGAGTGCGCCCAGTATGTGGTGAAGTTGCCCTGCCGGTCCCAAAGGCCGGCCAAGTACTCGCGGCCCTCGCCGCTTTCGGCATAGGGGTCACCTTCGAAGTCCAAGTAGACGTCCCCAGGACTAGGCGCCGGCAACCGGAGCAGGCCACGGTCCGGCTCGGGATCAAGCAGTTCGTAGTGCGGTGCCTTGGTTTGCCGCTCGAGGACCTGCAGGGCAGCCTGAGCCTGCAAGCGCACCCGACTTGGCTGCCCGATCGTGCCCGGGAGCTGATCCGGGTCGCTGGCGGCAAGCTGAGCAACTGTGCGAACACCCTCATATTCCAGGGCGTGGCGGTGGTCGCCGCGCATGAACGCCACCAGCGACAGGTGGTCCTGACGACGCCACTCCGCCTCACAACGCGGTGACCAGCGGCACTGCCCACAGTGGCTCACAGGCTCGGGGTGCGTCGGGGCCGGGTGATCTATGGCCACCCGCAGCTGGCCGGTGGCGCGGCGGGCGTAGGCGCAGGCGTCGGCGTAGCGAAACCGGTGTTCCTGGCCATCGCCGGTGACGACCGTGAGCCACTCGGGGGGGTGGCCCTGAAGACGCTGGAGGTGCCGGCCGTAATCGGCCATCTGGAGCAATGCGGCAACCTTCATCTTGCGGGCGAGCTTGGTGTCGGCAACGTCGTAGGAATAGGCCCCCAGGAGGCTGGGACGGCCTACCCGGACCAAGAAGTCGGCACTGCCCCGGTGGCCGTTGTCCAAGAACGTCGCCTGGTAGATGACGTCGGCGCCGGCGTGCAACGCATCGTCCGTGAGCTCGACGCGGTTGGCTAGGTCGGCGCTCGCCGGGATCTCTATGACTGTGCGGCCGGCCTCTTTGAGCCTGTCGAGGTAGGCCTTCTCGTGGCTCAAGCCGAGCCCGAAGATGAGTTCCAACGCCTCGTCCACCTGCTGCGGTGGGGATAACTCACCTCGCATTGCTTGAATATCAAGGGTCGTGAGATGCCCGCATGCAAGATGTTTGGTTAGATCAGTGGGGCTCAGCACCAGGCCCGTGTCGTCTTCGTACACGGTCACACTGTCTCATAGATGTGTGACGCCAAAATGCCGCCCTCAGTCAAACCAGCCGTAGGCCACGTCCTGCCAGGCGTGGCGGCGGACGTCTTCGAGCACTCCGGCGTCGACGGGGAGCGCCCAGTCGTCCTGCCACCAGACAAGGACTAGGTAGGACTCCGACCACGTCTCCTCGGCGGGGACCGGGGTCGGGCTCCAGTACTCGGCGGCGCAGAACACCCTCGGCAAGAGGGAGCGTTGCCCGAACGGGTCGTCGCGACTGTCTTGGGTGGCACCGCGGCATTGGAACAAAGGAGACTACTAGCCATGCCTAAGTACCGCTTCGATTGGTCGTCCCTTCCCACTCCATTGCTCAGGCGTTTGGCCGTTGAGCTTCAACTGTCTGGCGACCCTGTCGTCGCCTTAAGAAAGGCGTACGGGGCCCGCCCGGATGAGAGCTTTGTGCAGGCGGCGTGGCCAGTGATACTCGACTCCTGGGTAGCCAGAGCGCCGACGGTCCGTCGTTCCTTGGCCAACGGGTTGCGAGCCCGCGGGCTTGGCGACGCCGATGTCAAGCTGACAAATGCGAGGACTGAGCTCGCCTATCTGCGGTCCTGCCGGAACAGCCCAAGGTTGCGAGAGATGGTGCTCGCACACCTGATCACGACCGGGGAGGAACCGCCAGTGCCCAAGCACGCGACGTCTCATGCGGGCGCGGCAAAGGCGGCCGCGCTCGCCGTACCAGGGAACTGGAGATCATTCTCCACGAGTTTGACTGAGTCTTTGGCGAACCTTGAAGTGGACCAATACCTCATCGTTAATCTGCGGCGCCGCCCAGAGTTTTACGTCCAGTTTGCCCAAGGAGGTGCTAACGGGCTGCGAGCCGAGACGGTCTCGAACGCCTTCTTGCCAGACGACGAGCATCTCGATGACCACGCGCTGGGCGAGCTCCTGGCCCTCGGGTGGGAACCGCCTCAACCCGGAAGCCGAGGTGGAGGCCCCAACCATCATCGAGATTGGGCCACGCCGGTGCCCTATTCGGACGTCTCGTCGCTGGCCGTGGCAACCCTGACAAAGGTGCTAGGGGCATCGCGCCCAGGGATGCTGACTTACACGGCGTTCGCCAAGGGAGGGACCCAGATCATCATCCCGACGCTAGGTATCCGCCGCGAGCCAGTGAACAAGGACGAGCGCAAGCCCAGTGAGCCGTCGCCGGTCCACTCTGCCGAGGAGCTCCTCGAACAAGTCAAGCGCGTGATGGGGCCGCTGCTTGGCACCGATGAGATAGTTGTGGACAACGACGGAGATATCCCGGTCCGCTCTGGGAGCGTGATGGTTTATGTACGGGTGCTGAAGAACACTCCCGTCGTGAGGGTGTTCAGCCCTGTCATCTACGACCTTGGTGCGCCCCCCGACATTCTGGACGCAGTCAACGATATCAATAACGAGGTGCTATTCGCCCGGGCCGTTTGGGACGGCAATGGGGTTGTCCTCTCGTCGGACGTGCTCGGCGCACCTTTGGTGGGAGCCCAATTAACAAGAAGTTATGAAGCGGTCGCACAGCTGGCTGACGAGTACGCCCTCAAGCTGCAGGAGCGCTACGGCGGCCGACTTGCGTTTGGCCCCGCTCTTCCCGCAAAGACCCTAGAGCATTTGCCTGGCTACCTTTAGGTCGAGACTGTCGGTTCAGTCTCACCAACCTGCCCCGATTCGTTGTGTCGGTGCTTGTCGAGCTCCTTAGCGGGCCTGGTTATTGCTCGGCGGAGCCAACTAATGCGTGGGTCGTAGCTTGTGCGGCGTGTTTTCGCCTCTTTGACCGCGTCTCGTAGGTGCTCGAATTGCCGAAATGGATTACTGGGACCAGGGACTTCCGGGGCCGACTCATTACTCAGGTTTTGCCACGCCGCATAGAAGGCTTGGTGCTGGAAGTTGTGTGAGATACCATACCACCAGTCGCGCCAAGTCGCCTTCGAAACGCGACCTAATTTCCGATAATAGACCTCCTCCTCGCACAACTCGTAGTAGTCGTAGAAGGCGCGTTGGGCCTTGGCATCTGTTACGTTTTCCTCCTCCCCGAGGATCACCGTCAAAGGCACACGCGCAATTATCCTGTTATAGCGGTCGACGAACTTCTGCTCGAACTGGTCTCTCAGTTGGCGACGAGCCCCCTGGACCTGCAGACCCACAAACGCAGCCCCGGCTGCAGTAGCGAAGGAAGCGATATCCTGGACCAAGGTCGACGGCATGCGGCTATCGTCGCACCAGGGCGGTGCATTGTCCACTCTCGTCCGCGGTGCCCCGGTCCGACGCCACCGTCCGCCGCGCACCAGGCCGGAGGGGCTCGGTCGGCTCATGCGGTACGCCGGCTCCGGACCTCCCGTGAGCGGCGTCACGACGCTCGATCAGTGGTAACCCGGTTGGCTGGTCAGCGGTCGAGGCTCTCGACGGGTGGTCACCCAGGTCGAGGACGAATGGCGGTCGACAAGGAAGCGGTAAGGGCTAACGCGGTAGACGGCCACGGGCCTAAGCGACGGCCGTGCCCTTGGGGTAGGTGGGGACGAGGCGCTAGGAGGTTATGTTCACCGACGACCGCCCGGTTGAGCCGAGGCTCGAGCCTTCGGTGCCGTGGCGTTATTGATCGCCAAGTCTCAGCCACCCGACCCTGGGAGCGGACGGGCGTTAACCCAGGAAACGTAACTAATCGAAGTCGTTTTGGGGTGGCACCCAGCTAGGCCGGTCGGCGATTGGTCGAGGGTCACACCTTCGAGGGGACCCTCAGTCGCTCAGCACACTCTGCGCCCAACTCGCGCGGGCGGCGAAATAGAGACAAAGGTTCTCGAGGACTCCGCCACGCGCGAGCATTGAGGGAACGAACGAGATGAACGCGACATCGTCGTCCTCGCTCGAATCCGGCGGAACACACCAAGCGCCAAGCAGGTTCGTTCCCGTACTGGTGGTGCTCTCCAAGAGGTTGAGCTCGTTGGCCATGATGGCGCCAGTGTGCGCTGCGAGCGACACAGGAAGCCTCAGGACCATGAGAGCGCCGCTACCGAACTCGGGGTGCGGTTGGTCAGTCATTACCTCGAGGAGGGCAGTTTCAGGAGGTTGTGAGCCTCCAGAGGCTGCAAGTGCCACCCGGATAGCACCCGAGTAGGGGAACTCGGCCGTTAAGCTCTTTGCTCCTCCCGTGAAAAGGGGCGACACCGTCGAGAGCGGAGAGTCGGATGCGGCCAACCTCTCCATGATCCGGCCGGCGAACCGGGACGGGCCAGCACCTTCTGGAGCGATCAGCCGAACGGGGACGTTCAAGACGTCGTCCATAGTGGGCCGTTCCCCGCTTGTTGGGTGGTCCGAAGCAGCGACGCGGCCTCCCAGTACTTCGGCAACCGAGTGTGCCCGCGAATGCGCCGCGCAGTTCTGGATCATTGCCGAAGTACACAGCACGTCCGTCCACGATTCGACGGTGTCAGCGTAAATCGTCGACGTGCAGCACTCGACGATCGAGCCGGCTCGGTTATTCCAGACAAGTGCGTTCATCGTTTCCTGGGCGTTCACGACACCCATCATGCTGGTGACCTTGCGTTCGTCAGGAGGGAAGTCGGTGGCGACGTCGGTCCAGACACGGACGTCGCACGCGGTGGCGCCGTCGGGCCCCCGGTAGGGTTCGCCCACCTGGACGTGTTGCGCGAGGCGGTACGCCCACCAGGAGAAACCTCGATCGCTGCGGACGCTCCACTCGTCGTCGACCATCAGCTTTGTATAGAGGAGGTCGATGGCTTGCCGGCGTAGGTCTTCGACGTCGTTATCCCCGCTAATGGCAAGCTCGCCTGATTGCTTCCGCTTCTTAAACATGGGACCCACGCTACCCGCCAAAAGTTTTAACGGTACCGCTCGCATGCCGGACCCAACCTGTTTTGGCGACAATACCGGCGAATTCAGTGGCATCGTCGGGGTTCGGGAAAGGACGGACATCGTGGGACCCTGTCTCCCACCACTCGCCCTTGATGGCTACTCCTTCATCGCCGCATATGGGCGCCCGACCAGCGTGGCAGCGGTACTCGTGTGAAGTCCAACGCAAGAGCGGGCCCTCCGCACCTGTACGCGAACCGGCAGCAACATTTGCGCTCAACGACGACAGCCACGCTTAACCCAACAGATTCATTGGCGGGACGGCCATACCCCCGACGACTGGCCCCGTCGCAGCGTTTATGTCGGAGATGTCTGCTATTATGGCCTAAATCCCTCCCTAGAGGGGACGGGGGGATTGGGCAGGACGCCATTTGGGATGTCGCCCGCATGCAGGCTCGACACCTCCTCTGAGCCGAACCCGAGGAGTGATGCGCCCCGGGTCAACGATCGAATCTCGACTTGTCGACCCGACAACTCGGACCATCACCAGGTCGGGTTCGAGAGTGTCGCCTGCCTGGCCGGCCCTGGGACCGGTGGGGACCCCTCGGCCCGCTCTTCTGGTCACTCCGCCTCACAACGCGATGACCAGCGGCACTGGCCGCAGTGGCTCACCGGCTCGGGGCGCGTCGGCGCGGGGTGCTCAATGGCGACCCGGAGCTGTTCGGTGGCACGGCGGGCGTAAGCGGCGGCGCCGGCGTAGCGAAAACGGCGCTCCCGGCCGTCGCCGGTGACCACGGTGAGCCATTCGGGAGGTTGGCCCTGTGCGCGCTGGAGGTGCCGACCGTAGTCGGCCATCTGCAGCAACGCGGCAACTTTCATCTTGCGGGCGAGCTTGGTGTCGGCCACGTCGTAGGAATAGGCGCCCAGCAGGCTGGGACCACCTACCCGGATCAAGAAGTCGGCACTGCCCGGTGCCTATGGTCAAAGAACGTCGCCTGATAGATAATTTCGGCGCCGGCGTGCAGTGCATCGTTCGTGAGCTGTACGCGGCTGACTAGATCGGTGCTCTCCGGGATCTCGACGACGGTGCGGCCGGCCTCTTTGAGCCTGTCGAGGTAGGCCTTCTCGTGGCTCAGGCCGAGCCTGAAGATGAGCTCCAACGCCTCGTCCACCTGGTGCGGTGGGGATATCTCACCTCGCATTGCTTGAAGATCAAGGGTCGTGAGATGCCGGCAGGCAAGGTGTTTGATGAGATCGGTGGGGCTCAGCACCAAACCCGCGTCGTCTTCGTACACCTTCAAACTGTCGCACATAGGTGCGACGCCAACGGCCGCTCCTGGAACTCGCCGGGACCACGGTGATGACGAGCCAGGGGAGCGGTGGCGTCACAGGGCCGCTGTAATCTCCTCTGCCATCGGATCACGTCGATGATCCCACCCTGATCGTCAGCTCCGGACCGTCCTCGGGCGTTCTAGCGCGGTCCCTCGCCCCGGCCATGGGGCCTCTGCGGTATCTGCACCCTGCCAGAGCTCGTCCTACGAGCTACAAGCCCTGAAGTGTACGGAGCTGCGCTCCGGGGCCATTCCGCTCGGCCTTGCTCCGGCTCTCCAGGTGCATCGCATCGGCACCACATGGAGGGACTCAGAAATGAATACCAAGAACAATCACCCAGAACTCATCGAGAAGCTGACAGAAGGGATCAGCAACCTCACATCATCCGAGGAGTGGCAGCGCTACCTCGACTTCCAGAGCCGCTTTCGCCGCTACTCCTTCGGGAACGTGCTCCTCATCGCAGCGCAGTGCCACGAGGCGACCAAGGTCGCAGGCTTCAACGCCTGGCGAAAGCTGAACCGCTTCGTCCGCAAGGGAGAGAAGGCCATCTGGATTATCGCCCCGATGGTCTACAAGAGCGCCGCCGCGGAGGGCGGTGAGGACGATCGGGTCATCC
>DATKHZ010000313.1:0-4567 GCA_035509995.1 Acidimicrobiales bacterium
AGTCGCGGGGACCTCTGATGTGGACGGGTTGGCCCTTCCAGTAAATCTGGCCGCCGTCGGGAGGGTGGATCCCGGCGATCGTCTTGAGGGTTACGGACTTGCCGGCCCCGTTGTCGCCCACCAGGGCTGTGACTTTGCCGGCGTACACTTTGAGGTCGATTTCGGTGAGCGCTTGAACGGCACCGAAGTGCTTGGAAAGCTTCCTGAGTTCCAACAAGGGTGGGCCGGTCGGTTCCAAGGCCACATCTCCGTTGCTGGCAACATCCCCCTCGATCGCGCCGCTACTGCTCACTTTCTCTCACTTCGTCCCCTCGCTCTTCGGTCGTCGCCCACCTCTCCGACCGGGTGTTTCAGCACCCAAACCGCACCTGTACCTCAGCACAGGTGCGGTCGGGCGTCATGTGATTTTTTCTAGCTATCGGGTTGCCCCACTATGACTAGTGGACCCCGAACTTCTTGCAGGCTGCGCCGATGCCGTTGCAGATGGCGGAAGCCTTGTCAAACCCGTCGGCTACGACGGTCTTCTCGATGTTGGCGGTGGTAACCCATGTCGGGGTCTCCAGGACGGCCGGGATATTGACGGCGGTGTCCTTGCCGGGCGTGAGGCTGTGGTCGATCATGTTCGTCCCGACCAGGCCCGCCGGCAGTGCCAGGCCCGCACGAAGGTACAGGGCGGCAGCTACTGCAGCCTGAGCCTCGAGGTAGATGGGCTTGTAAACCGAGCCGCACTGGTAGCCAGTGAGGATGTCCTGCATGCCTTGGACGGTGCCGTCCTGACCGGTCGTCGGGAAGGTAAAGGGCTTCACGCCATCTTCCTTCAGGTCGGCGACGACGGAGTCATCCAAGCCGTCGTTAGCCACAACGGCAGCATTGATGTTGGAGTGCGCCGTGAGAGCCTCGGCGAAGATGGTGCCACCCTGCAGGTTGTTCCAGTTAGGAACGGCCTGCTCGCCGACCTTCTTGTAGGTGCCGGCCGCGTAGAGCGGCTTGAGCACTGAGTTGTAGCCCTGGGCGAAGAGAGTCGCATTGTTGTCGGTGGGCGAGCCGTCGAGCTCGAACACCTGTGGGTTCTTTACGTGCCATTTGGCGATGCAAGCCACAACGCCTTGGCCCTGGAGCATGCCCACCTTGACGTTGTTGAAGCTGACGTAAACGCTGGCCGAGCCGCCCAGGTTGAGCCGGTCGTAGTCAAGGCTCTTGACCCCGGCCGCCCCGGCGGTCTTCTCGATAGCGGCGCCAGTAGTCGAGTCGAGCGACGTGATGCCGATGACCTTCGCGCCGGCGGTGATTGCGGCCTGTGCTTGGGTGCTCTGGGTGGTGTCGCTACCCAGGGCGTTCTCCACAATGATGTCGCTGGCAGGCACGCCGGCATCCAGCATGGCCTTCTTCAGGTACGGGGCATCGAAGTCAACCCAGCGGACCGAGGACGCGGTGTCGGGCAGCAAGAAGGCAATCTTGCCGGTACCCGCGGCCGCGACCGGCTTCAGCAGGGACATTGTCGAGAAGGCCTTGTTGAAATTGAAGGCCATGGCCGATACCGTCGGCGCCGTCTGAGCTTCGGCGGAAACGCTTACGAAGCCAGTCAGCAAGCTGAGACCGGCAACGCCGGCAGCCGAGTAGCGCACAACGCGCTTCCTAGGCGAACTAATTGTCATTATTTTCCCCTTTTGTGGCTAACCGGTTCTGGCGCCAAGCGAAGGTGCCGACGCCAACCCAGCGATGTCGGGAGTGACGTTACGACTCGCGGCGTGAACGCGAATGTAAACACCTCCTGAGAAAAGTTAACATAGTATTAATTTGCCGTCACCCCGGCTTGGGCTGGCTCAGGTGCTTGTGCCAGCACCGACAGCTTCGCTAGCGGCACGTCCTGTGCCCTCGACCGGGACCGACACTTTTACCTGCGTCCCGCCGCGCTGGGGGCGCCTCAGCTCGATCCGGCCACCGTGCGCCTCCACAATGCCGCGCGCTATAGAAAGGCCGAGCCCGGCACCCGCGGTCGATGTCCTGCGCCGGTTTTTGGGCTCGAAAAAGGCGCCAGCGACGTCGTCGGGCACGCCGGTACCGTCGTCGCTCACGCTAATGGCCACCGCAGGCCCCTCGATTAGGGCGCTCACCTCCACCTTGGTCCCCTCAGGGTTGTGCCGCAGAGCGTTATCGATGAGATTGAGCAGGACCTGCTCCATGCGGTCGTGGTCCGCCCATACAGCGGGGAAGCTCGGGTCGATGAGCACCCGGACCATCGGCCTGTTCGGGGCAGGAAGGCACCCGACCGCGGCTTCCAGGACAAGCGCAAGGTCGCACCAGTCGCTTTGCAGCCGCAGGATGCCCGACTCGATCGCCGAGAAGTCCAGGAGGTCGTCGACCAGGCGCCCGAGGCGTGCTGACTCTGCGGCCACGCAGCTGAGGAAGCGTTGCTGGGAGTCCCCGTCCCACGTCACGTCGGGCTGGAGCAGGCTCGAGGCATAGCCTCTAATCGCAGTGAGAGGCGTCCGCAGCTCGTGGCTCAGACGGGACAGGAAACCCTGCTGCATCTCCTGAGAGCGGCGAAGGGCTGCCGTCTCCTGGTGAGCGACAACGGCGTCCTCTCTCTCCAGAGCAAGCTGGAACGAGCGCGCGGCGTCCTCCATAAGGTCGGTGGACCCCTCAGGCATGGGCAGGTTCTCCCAGCGGACCAGGAGGACGGCAACCCCGCCCTCAGTCGGGAACGGCACGGCAACGCACAAGCCACCTCCCGCTAGCCGCGTCATTTTGGCCTTGCCGTCGTAGGGCCTCCCGGCCAGGACCTGACTGGCAGAGCCCAAAAGAGCAGAACGGGCCGCTTCGGCGTCGCCGCCCTCAGCCGGCCCCGAAAGGGCGCCTTCGGTGAAACAACGGCTGTCGGCCCCGTCATTGCCCCTCATGATCTGGAGCAGGACTTCGTCCGCCTGGAGCCCGCGTCGCAGAGTACGTAGGGCGAAGGCAAAACCGTCGGGGACAGAGACCGAGCCGGTCAGCGTCTCAAGCACCTCCCGGATCGTCTCGAGGACCCGGTTCCGGGCGGTGAGGTCGCTAAGCAACCGGTCGCGCTCTATGGCGCTGGCCGCGTAACCCGCGTAGAGCCTGACCAGGTCCAACTCGTCGCGCTGGGGCACCCCCTTGGTGGGCCGCAGGATCGTGATCACGCCTATCAAGCCGCTCGAACCCATAACCGGGACGGTCCACGAGCTTTCTGCCTTGACAGTCCGCGCCAACCACCTCAACTGTGCCCATCCGGCGCTGTGCTCGATGTCTTCGTCGACGACGACCTGTTCGCTCACCGACGCCTGCCCGACCGGGCCCTTGGCTGAGCCGTAAGGCACCTCAGCCCACGCCGCGGGGAGCGTGCGCGGGAAGCCAAGGGTAGCGGCGCAGCGCAGGACATTGCCCTCGCGCAGGTGGACGGACAGGCACTTGTTGTTGAGGGCCGCCCCCAGCGACGACAGGATCACAGAGAGGCTGGACGAGGGGTCGGTGGACGCCAACTGGTCGACAAGGCCCTGGAGGCGGACGAGCTGACGGCGAGCCGAGGAGTCGACCTGCTGCCCTGACAGCAAGGCAATGACGTCGTCGGGATGGCTCGCCAGGGGGTCCACGTCGGCCACGACCCGCCCGTGGCGCAAGATCACGATCCGGTCAGCCAACCTGAACATCTGGTCCACGTCATGAGACACCAGGAGGATCGTGGTCCCTTGCTGGTGGAGCGAGACGATGAGCTCCTCCACTTGGGCGGCCTCGTTGGCACCCAGGGAGAACGTCGGCTCGTCAAGGACAAGTAACCGTGGCCGGTCGAGCATGACCCGCGCTACGGTCAACAGCTGCCGCATGCCCCCAGACAGCGCGGCCACCTTGGTCGACAAGTCGGGCAGCGGTATCTTCCACTCCTCGAGGACAGCGCTCGCTCGGCCATAAAGCGACACGTGGTCGAAAAAGAAATTTCCCTCTCGGCCAAGGAACAAGTTGGCCGCAATGTCGAGGTTGCCGCAGAGCTCGGTGTGCTGGCGAACGATCGCGACGCCACGGCGCGTCGCTGCGCGAAGACGCGGGGGCAGCGCGCGACCTTCGAGCAGGATGCGTCCCGAGCTCGGGGCGATGTCGCCAGCCACACACGCCACCAGCGTGGTCTTGCCTGCGCCGTTCTCCCCCGCCACGGCAACGAGCTCTCCTGGGTGCACGTCGAGGCTTACTCCCTCCAGTGCGGACAGCGGGCCGAAGCGCACGGACAGCTCGCGAACCGACAGCAGAGCGGGACCGGCAGCCCGCTCCGGCCCAGGGAGCACGGGACCGGAGTTGCGGGTCGGGGCTCGCGTCGGCCGGTCGCTCATTTGGGCAGTCTGCGCTTCAGCTCCGTTCACGTCAAGGCGTCGCTGTCGAACTAGTCCGGCGCGAAGCGATAGCCGGCCCGAGGTTGAGTGATAAGAATCGGGGGCCCGCCATTGCTTTCCAGTTTGGCCCGCAGGCGTCGTATGTAGACCCGGACGTACTCGGTCTCGGTGGCATAACCCGGCCCCCAAACACGCCTCAACAGCTGGGCGTGCGTCAACAAATTGCC
>DATKHZ010000314.1:0-3199 GCA_035509995.1 Acidimicrobiales bacterium
TGGCATTCGCTATGATAGCGAATGAACTATCGGAGGAGCGCGAGCTCGTAGATCGCGCCCTTGAGTCCCTCGGTAGGGACCTCCCGGCGAACTGGCACGCCAGGCGGAGCCCCCGTGCCGTCGCGGGCAACAGCTCGGACCAGCAAAACCTGGCCGACGACCTGATCGAGATCACGGCTCCTAACGGCATCACTGGCGCTCTTGTGATCGAGGCCAAGCGCTCGTTCGGGCCGAGAGACGTTGAGCGGCTGTCAAGCGACCGGCTGTACCGGGTCCTGCGCCTGAACTACAACCTGCCCGTTCTGGTGGTCTCCGAGTGGCTGAGCCCCCGTGCGCGGGAGCTCATGGAACAGCAAGGGCTCAACTACTGGGACCTTACGGGCAACACCCTCATCCGCCTGGACAACCCCGCCGTCCTCCTACGGTCATCAGGCGCAATTCGCTCCCCCAAACCTTTCGAGCGAGGCAAAGTCCGCCTGCGAGGCCCGAAGGCGGCCCGAGTCCTGCGCCTCCTGCTCGATGTCCGCCCCCCGTACGGCGTGCGGGAGCTCGCCACGGCCAGCAGAGTGGCGGGGAGCTATATTTCCCGTCTTCTAGACGCCTTGGACATGGACGCGTTGATCGACCGGTCGTCGGGCGGCCGCGTTGAATCGGTTGAAATCCTGAGGCTCCTACGCCGCTGGGCGGAAACCTACGATGTCTTCACGACGAACCAGGCGGCCACCTTCCTGGCGCCAGCGGGTGTGATCACAACGCTCGACCGCATCAGGTCAAGCCGGGCGGCGGCCGGTAACACGGCGATCACCGGCTCCTTTGCCGCTGTACGCCTGGCCCCCGTGGCAGCGCCTGCGTTGTTGACGGCGTACACGGACAACATCGATGTCCTGGCAGGCGTGCTGGGGCTGCTCCCAGCCGACGAAGGGGCGAACGTAGCACTGCTCAGCCCCTACGACGTGGTGGTCTGGGCTCGCAGCACGATTGAGGAAGGTCTCCGATGGGCGTCTCCTTCCCAAGTGGCGGTTGATTGCCTGACCGGCAACGGCCGCATGCCGGCGGAGGGAGAGGCATTGATCGGCTGGATGGTTAAGAACGAGGACCGGTGGCGCCTGACCTCGCTGGCCAAACTGGCCCCGTTGGGCACCATGTGAGCGCTACCTCTCGGCGTTCTCAAGGCGGGCCGCTCGACGCTCGCTACGTGGCAGCCCGACGCGTGCTGCTCGACGCGTTAACAGCGCTCGAGCCTCATAGTCGTGCTTTCATCGTCGTCGGCGCACAGGCGATCTACTTGAGGACGGGTGGGGTGGACGTGTCCATGGCCGTTGCTCCGTTCACCACGGAGGGCGACCTTGCTCTCGACCCGAGCCACTTGGCCGACCGGCCGACGCTCGAGACCGCCATGACGGAGGCCGGATTCGCTCTTGTCCCCGTTGGGGACCACGTCGAGCCCGGCATCTGGGTGAAAACCACAGAGCTCGACGGTGAGCGTTATGAGGTGCCAACGACCTGATCGTCCCTGAGGCGGCCAATGTGGGTGGCGGGCGGCGAGGCGCGCGCCTGGGCGTGCATGGCAACCGCGCTGCCCGAAGGGCGGTTGGGCTGGAAGCGGCGCTGGTCGATAGCACCACGATGAGAATCACAAGCTTGGAGGAAGCTGATGGCCGGTCAGCTGCCGCCAACGTGGCCGGTGCGGCCGCTCTGCTGGTTGCCAAGCTCCACAAGCTCCACGACCGCGTCGAGACAGGATCGTTGGAACGCCTGAACGACAAAGACGCCGGCGACGTAATCAGGCTCATGCAGGCCAGCTCACCGGTCGAGGTGGGCGCCAAGCTCGCCGCGCTCGCTCGGCACGAGCTGGCCGGGCTGGTCACCTCATCCGCGCTGGGATACCTGGACGAGCTGTTCGGTCGGCGTGGACAAGAAGGCATCTTGATGGCCGCCAGGGCGCTCCGGCTAGCCTTGCCCGAGGAGCGAGTGCAAGCCCTGTCAATCGCCTACACGCGCACCCTCCTCCAAACGGTGGTCGACGTGGGCTGAAAATCAATTGGCTCCCTCGGCGGTGACGAAACCGGTCGGCGCGGAGAGCGAAGGCACTGAGCGTGGCCGCCCTAAAGTATGCTCGATGCAGCGTACTACCTGTTTTCTCTGCCACCCAGACCCTGCACTCGTGTACGACTCCTCGGAGTCGTTCTTAGCGCTCCTCGGCCTGGGTCCTCTCGTGGAGGGCTACTCACTAATCGCTTCTCGGGCGCACATACCGAGCATGTTCGATCTCTCTGATAGCCAGGCGACGGAGCTAGAGACGTTCGGCGCAACAGTTCAAGCGAGGCTCACGAAACACTGGTCACCCTGTGTTGTTACCGAGCACGGCCGAGTCGGACTCTGCCTCGAGTCATCTGGCTCGCATGACGAGCATTGCTTTCACGCCCACCAGCTCGTCTTTCCAGGGGCTCCTGACTTCTCATCGTGCCTGAGCGACTCCACATTCCGGCCAATCGAGGCTCAATCCTTCACTCAGGCTCGCGCCGTTGCCGGCCATCTAACCGAATACCTCTACTATCAGAGGTCTGATGGTTCTGCTCTTGTTGGCCACGCGGCAGGACATCAGGGTCGACAATTCTTTAGACGAGCCATAGCCGAGATGGTCCTGCATCCCGAATGGCAAAGTTGGCAGGCTTACCCGCGCCTAGAGGTTTTGGAACTGGGTCGCAACAAACTATTCGGGACGCGGTAGCTCGTGCTCACGAGGCGGCAAGTCCAAAACACCGTGACCCTTAGTCGCGACGCTCAAGCCAAAATCCGAGACCGTGTCACCGAAGCTAAGCACATCCTGGACTCGGAACATGTCGCCTGGGGACAATTTCTTGACGGGGACAGAAACCAACAACAGTTCGGTGTTTATGGGACGAGCGCAGCGATCGCAATCCTGGCGGCGTCGGGAGTCGATCCTGGGAACCCCGATATCACAAAGGCAGCCGCCACAATCCCGTTCATAGTCGATAGCAACACAGCCCTAACCCGCCACGATGACAACGACGTCTCAAGTACGTTCAAGGTGGCCGCCGCACTTGAGGCAGTTCGACCCGAAGAAGACAACTTGAACCCGACGCCGGAGGCAGCTCTTTACCTGATAGAGGGCATTGTCGACCACAAGGGTTGGGGGAACTACTACATCAGCTCAACGGTGCGTGACAACGCGCCT
>DATKHZ010000315.1:0-15881 GCA_035509995.1 Acidimicrobiales bacterium
CCAGGCCAGGGGCCGCTGGCGCAAGCTGGCCGACTTCGACGCTATCGGCCCGCGAGGTCTGCTCAGCGACGGCCGGAGCGTTGTCTCCTTCGCCTCCAACGACTATTTAGGGCTCTCCGCACACCCAAAGGTGCTGGCGGCGGCGCATAGCGCGATCGACAGATGGGGCGCCGGCGCCGGCGCCTCGCGCCTGGTGAGCGGGTCGCGACCCGTCCACAGCGGGCTCGAGGCTCTCCTGGCCGACTGGAAATCCTCAGAATCAGCCTTGGTTTTCCCGACCGGCTACGCCGCTAACCTCGGTTTGCTATCGGCGATCGCCGGGCCTCAGGTTCTCATCTGTTCGGACGAACTGAACCACGCCTCGATAATCGATGGCTGCAGGCTCGCGAAAAACCTCGCTGCCGTGGTCGAGGTTTACCCCCACTGTGACGTCGGAGCCGTGTCGAAGTTGCTTGCCGGGGCGACCGGGCGGGCGGTCGTGGTCACCGACGCGGTGTTTTCCATGGACGGCGATGTTGCACCGCTCAAAGAACTGGCGCAGGCATGCGGCCAACATGACGCACTCCTGGTCATCGACGAGGCCCATTCGGTCCTCGGGCCCCACTTTGACGCCTTCCCGTGCGAGGCCCTGCGAGTGGGGACCTTGTCAAAAACCCTGGGCAGCCAGGGCGGGTTCGTGGCAGGGAAGCGCTTGATGACCGAGATGCTGGTCAACCGCTCCCGGTCGTTCATTTTCACGACCGCCCTCGCGCCCGCCAGCGCGGCCGCGGCGAGGGCGGCGCTCGAGATCCTGCGTTCGGAGGAGGGCGAGCAACTTTTGGGCCGTTTGCGGGGCCATGTCGCACACTTCGGCGGCACCGCGACAGTGCCCTCCCCGATCGTGCCGGTCGTCGTCGGCGGGGAGCAGGAGGCACTCGCCGCCTCGGCGGCACTCCTGGAAGAGGGGCTGCTCGTACCGGCGATCCGGCCACCGACGGTGCCGCCGGGCACTTCACGCCTTCGCATGACGTTGTCCGCGGCGCACACTGACCAAGAGGTGCTGCAGCTGGCCAGCGCGCTCGCGCGTCTTGGGCTCAAGCCCTGACCCCGCCTTCAGCCTTCACTCAGTTGGCTTGGTAATTTCCCGCGGCGTGCTGGTCAACACCGCACCACGGATGTCGATCACCTGGTCTACGTTGCCCTGGTCGGTCCCGACCACGGCGGAGGCCAACTCGATAACGGCAGCTATCTCATCGCCGATCAGCTCGTCGCGCTCCAAGAGCGCATCGCGCAATGCCTCAACTACATGGGTCTTGTTCTCGAGGACTTCGCGTGCGCCGTCTCGCGCTCCCTGGAGCAAGGCTTCGAGCGCGTTCCGGCTGGCGTCGTCTGAAAGCACTTTGCTCACAAGGTCAAATGACGCGTGCGACGCATCGAGCGAGATGAGGCTGCCCGCCATCCCGTACGAACCAACCATCTGGGCCGCGAGCCGCGTCGCATAGGTCAGGTCGCCGGAGGGCCCGGTACTTGGCTCTCCGAAGAAAAACTCCTCGGCAACCATGCCACCCATCGATATGCGCAACAAAGCCTCGCATTCGCTTCGGGTGCGGGTGAAACGCTCCTCTTGCTCCGAATGCGAAAGAAGGCCGAGGGCGTCGCTGCGCTTGATTATGGACAGCACATCGAGCCGGCGACCAGGCGCTGTGAAATAGGCGACCGTTGCATGCCCAGCCTCGTGGGTTGCAATGGCCCTGCGCTCCCCTTCGCTGTACACCACGACCTGGGTGAGCCCGAGCTCTTCGGTCATACGTGCCTGCTGGACGTCGGCCCAGCTCATGCGCGAGCGACCTCCCCGGAGAGCCCACACCAACGCTTCATCGAAGAGGTGCTCCAACATCACCGGCGAATAGCCGAAAGTCGAACCCGCCAGGGCGTCGCGTTTGCCCCCGTCGTTGAGCTCACCTTCGTGAGCCTTGCGCAAGAGGTAGTAGTCGATGATCTCGCGCCGCCCGGCGCGGCTGGGCACGTCGACCCGGATGGTCTTGTCGAAGCGGCCCGGCCGCAACAGCGCGGGGTCGAGGTCGGCAGCTCGGTTGGTAGCACCGATCACGAGGAAGTTCGCCGGCTTCACAGAACGCTTCGGGATTGACCTGGCGGCCGGCAGCCATCGGTTGGCGACGTCGATGAACGCGTTGACCACCCGCGTGCTGAACGGCGGGACGTCAAAAGACTGGAGCTGTATGAGCAGTTCGTTGACAACCCCTGCGATGCCCTCACGCCCCGGCCCTGCACCGAGGCCGCCCCTGGCCGCACCGATGGCGTCTATCTCCTCGATGAAGCCGATTGCGCCGCCTTCTCGCCTCGCGTAGTTGTGCAGCGCCCGAAAGTACGACCGTATCTTGCGGTTGGTTTGCCCGTAATACATCGACTGGAACGCGGATGAAGAAACGAACAGGAAGGGGACGCCCGCCTCGGCTGCCATGGCCTTGGCGATATACGTCTTTCCTGTCCCAGGTGGCCCCTCGAAAAGGATGGCGCGGCGCGGCGTCCCGCCCATGCGCTCCTTGAAGGTGCTGTGAGCAAGGAAAAGGTTGAGGGTTTTGACTACCTCTTCCACCACTCCTGCCGCGCCCACCACATCAGCCAGCGTTATGCCGATCTCCTCTGGGCGGTACAGCACGTGGGGGGAACGCCCAGCCATGAGCAACGGCCCGGCCATGACCACCAAAAGCCCCAAGATGAGCACCAAAGCCGGGGTGTACGGCAGCATCCCCGTCGGGATCCCTGGGTGCGGCCAGTGGAAGTCGCCAGCGGCGGCTTTCATGTCGCCTTGCATATAGCGGAGCACGCCGGCAGCGGTACGCCCGATAACCAGGGCGCCGGCGAGGGCGAGAACCACAAGGAGGCGCCTGAGGCGCACCTGACGCGCCTTTTCACGGGACACCACCACGTCCGCGTCGCGAAGCACGCTGCCTGACCCGAGCGCCGCCAGCTCCATGCGCATCCTCCTCGTCCCGGCCTCAGGGTGAGTCTAAACGAGGGCCTCGGTCGAAGCCATCGCGCGAAGGCATCGGGCGCCCCCACGGCCACTGTCAGTGAGATACAGGTACCGGTCGCGGAAGGCAACCCGATCGGTCCAAGTGGAGCAAGGTCGCCTCCGGCCCATCCGGGGGCCACGCTTGACTAGGGTTTCGCCACAAGTGCCTGAGCTCGACCTCCGCAACGACGTCTACCGCCGCCCCCTGCAGACTGCGCTGGAACGGCTCGGGTTGTCGGCCGGCTGGCGTTGTGCCGACATAGGCGCGGGCGGCGGCGACGTAACCGTGGCCCTCGCGGCAGTTGTCGGCCACGGCGGGAGGATCTACGCGGTCGACATCGACCCTGCCAGGCGCAACGAGGTTGCCGAAGCAGCCGCTGAGGCTGGAGAAGCCCAAGTCGTGGCCATCACCCAGGCTGCCGAAGAGCTCGTCCTGCCCGAAGAAGTCGACCTTGCCTACTGCCGGTTCCTGCTGATGCACGTGGTGGACCCTTTGGCGGTGCTCCGCCGCATGTCCTCGATTACCCGGACCGACGGCTGGCTTGTCGCCCAAGAACCCATAACCTCGGCTGGAAGGGTCGGCGGGTTGCCAATGTCGATGCCCCTGGCTCGCCACCCCGACGTAGGGGCTCTGTTACCTGGGCTTGTCAGGGACGCCGGCCTCGAACTGGTCGATGCCTGGGCCGAGGCTCAGGCCGGTGCCGGCCCGGGGGCAGTCGCTGGCTACCTGGAAAACCTCACCGGCGTCGACCCCGGGGACGACCCGGTTGTCCTGCCCCCGCTGGTCACGGTGATTGCCCGAAAGCGAGCCGATCTTTAGCGGAGCGCGGTACGCCCGGGGCCCGGGACGAGGTCAGCTCTTCCAGCCGAGTAGCTCGGCCACGGGCGGGCAGGAAGGCCTCGACAGTACCTCGGCGGCAGGGCCAATGCCCTGGTCGCCTATTACCGCGGAGAACTCGCTCGCCTCGAGGACCTTCATGCGCGTAACGGGCAGGGCTCGTTGCACAAGCTGGTCCCACAGGGGGCCGGGCAGGAGCGCTCCCCGCTCCACTACCACCCAGACATCGTTGCCTGCCCGCGCGCCCGCGGCGGCAGCCGTAGCCGAATGCCGCCCGACGAGTACGGGCCCGGGCCCGGCCGCCCTGGCCGCGACCACGCAGAGGTACGCGCCCGTGGTCCTCCTTTGCAGCTGCACATCCCTGCGCCGGCGGAGGGCGGCCATGACGACCGAGGACGGCTCGGGTACGGCGACCGCTCCACCGGTCGGCAGGGATTCGCTGACCCGGCGGGAGGTTGGGTCGTTGGCAAGCTCGTCGGCAGCTACCCAGATCCCTTCGACCGGTTCAGGGGCTGACAATGCACGAGCCGACAGCCACCAGGCCGGCCCCGCGGACGGGAAGTACTCGATAAGGCGCCGGCACGCCTGGAGCAGGCTTGCCGGGTTCTCCCCGGCCAGCTCGGCCAGCACTGCCGCCGCTTCCTGGGCAGGGAACTCCTCGCCACTTTCCCATCCCCTTGCCAAGTAGCGCAGTTCTTCGAGAGGGTGCACGCCCGCCATCTCAGGTCGTGTAGTCGGCGTTGATGTGCACGTACTCTGCCGAGAGGTCGCAACCCCACACAGTCGCGCCAGCGTCGCCCGTAGCCAGGTCGATGCCGATCTCGACCATGTCGGAGCGCATCAGCTTGGCGAGTTTCCCAAGGCCGGCCTCATCGAGCTGCCGTGGGTAGACCTCCAAGCCCGCGAACCTCACGCGCACGGCCTCTGGAGTTATATCGACGTCTTCTGAGCATTTGCCGATCGCCATGACGACCCTCCCCCAGTTCGGGTCGGCCCCGTGGACGGCACACTTCACGAGCGGCGAGTTGACGACGGCCTTGGCCACGCGCCTCGCCTGGCCGGCGTCACGAGCAGTGCTGACGGTCACCTGGACCACCTTGGTGGCCCCCTCGGCGTCCGCGGCAAGTTGCAACGTCAGCGAACGGCAGACGGCGTGAAGCGCGTGCTCGAAATCCGCTGTCCCGACCGGCCCTGCCGCCCCGTTTGCAAGCAGTAACACCGAATCCGAAGTCGAGGTGTCGGTGTCTATCGAAAGGGAGTTGAACGTCACGTCGACGGTCCGCCGGAAGGCCTCGGCCATGGCATGTTTCGGCACACCGGCGTCGGTGACCAAGTACCCGAGCAGAGTCGCCATGTCGGGCTCGATCATCCCTGAGCCTTTGGCTATCCCCAGCACCGTTGCCTTCCCAGCTCTCGCGCTGGCAAGCTTTGGCACGGTGTCGGTGGTCATGATAGCCCGGGCCACCGCCCCAAAATCAGCATCCTTAGGCATCTTCAGGCCTTTGAGATGTGCCCTGAGACGGTCCATCGGGTACCGCCGCCCGATGACCCCGGTCGAGCCGACCAGCACGTCGGCCGGTTCAGACCCGATAACGCCAGCCACCAGCTCCGCAAGCGCAGCGGCATCCCGTTCGCCTTGATGCCCGGTTGCGACGTTGGCGTTCTTGGAGACGGTGACGATCGCCCTGGGTGCTCCCGACTCGAGGTTTCTCCGGGATAGGACCACGCTGGGACCAGCGAACAGCGACTTCGTGAACACGCCGTCCGCAACACAGGCGATGTTGCTCGCGATGATCGAGAGGTCCAAGCTGTCGTCTTTGATGCCCGCATTGCCGGCGTAGGTCACAAAGCCGTGAGGCACCTCCACGGCGTCGCCCGTCAAGGCTTCGGTCACGTCGGCCATGGGTACCTATGATCGCACGCACGGCTCAGAGCGGCCAGCAATAAGGGTACCCCGACCCGAGAGAGGCAAGAGTGCACCCGTGAACACTATCGAGCGGTTTGCCAGAAAGATTGACGTTGCCCAGCAGCGGAACAGAGGGACCTCGGTCATCTTCGGCGTCATGAAAAAGTTCGGCGATGACAATGCCGGTACGCTCGTCGGGAGCCTCGCTGCCTCAGCTTTCGGGTCAATATTCCCGCTGCTCCTCCTGCTCTTCACAGTGCTCGGGCTTGTGCTGAACAGTCACTCGGGCCTTCGAGCGGACGTGCTGCACTCGACGCTGCGCCAGTTCCCGATAATTGGCACCGACCTCGGCAACAACATCAAAGCACTGCACCGCAACAGCGCCGTCGGGCTGACGGTCGGGATCGTGGGGCTTGCTTGGGGCTCCCTCGGCCTTGCCCAAAACGGGATTTTCACGATGGCACAGATCTGGAACCTGCCCGGCGTTGACCGGCCCAATTACTTGAAGAGGTTGTACCGCAGCGTTATCTTTCTTGTGGTCCTCGGAATTGGCCTGATAATCAGCACCTTCCTCGCAGCGGCCGTCCCGACGGCCCGAGGCGCGATCGGTTGGGCGATCGCGGGGGCCGTCGCATCGGCGGTCGTGAACTTTGGCGAGTACCTGTTCGCTTTTCGCGTCCTTACTCCAGCGCTCGTCTCGGTGCGCCAGCTCGTCCCCGGCGCTGCTCTGGCCGGGTTTGCTTGGACGGTGCTCCAAGCAGCGGGCGGCTTCGTCATAGGCCGTTACCTGAAAAATGACAACGCGGTTTACGGTTTGTTCGGCATCGTGCTGGGGTTGTACGCCTGGGTTTACCTGATGACAGAGGTAACGGTATATGCCGCCGAACTGAACGTCGTCCTCGCCAGGCGCCTCTGGCCCAGGTCGATGGTCCAGCCTCCCCTGACCGACGCCGACCGACGCTCACTCGCCGCCCAGGCGGACCAGAACCGGCGCCGGCCCGAGCAGCACATCGAGGTCTCGTTCGACGAGGATCCTCTGCCTAAGGCTTGAAAACCATGAGGTATAGCGCGCCGATCAGGCACACGTTGAAGATGCCCATGCCGACGCCGATGCGGCGGTACAGGCTGTCCAGCTCTGCGAGCTGGGGGGGCCGCTTGGGCGGCGCCATCGCGGGCATTTGGGCCAGCTCGAGCATGGTCCTGCGGTAGCGACGTTCGGCCGGTCGGACGAGGCCGTGAAGGACACCGACCATGACGATGTAGACGCCGAGCGCCGCACCGACCCAGGGTTTGGCGAAAGATATGCCGCTGGGCCCGGCCGCGACCGCCGCCAGACCGAATAAAAGGGCCCCGTACACGAGTACTTCGCCAACTTGGGAGATCTGGCCGTACACAGCCAGCACGCCGGCAGCCGCCGCTGCTCCTCGCCTGCGGGCAAGGTCGAGCACGAGAGAGCGGTAAGCCACGGCACCGAACCCACCGACGGCGCAGATTATGTGCAGTAAAACGAAGCTCTGGAACGGCACGCTGGCAGGGCGAGCCGACTGTACAGCAGCGATCACTTGATGATGCCGCCCCGGGTCATCGCTTCGACATCAAGCGCCCGGTCGACCTCGTCCTCGTTCATCAGACCGCTCTCCAATACAACGGTGCGCAAGTCCTTGCCCTCCGCGGCGGCACGCTTGACGACTTTCGCAGCATTTTCATAGCCGATATAAGGGTTCAAGGCGGCGGCGATCGCCGGCGAGGACAAAGCATAGGTGCGGCAACGCTCGACGTCGGCCTCGAGGCCCGCGATGCACCTGTCGGCGAAAAGGCGGCTCACATTGGCAAGAAGACGAACGGATTCGAGCAAGTTCCGGGCGATCACCGGGAGCATCACGTTGAGCTCGAAGTTTCCCGCAGCCCCGCCGAAGGCTATGGACGCGTCGTTGCCCATGACCTGGGCGACCACCTGGGACACGGCCTCTGGGATGACCGGGTTCACTTTCCCGGGCATTATCGAGCTACCGGGCTGGAGGTCCGGGATGCGCAGCTCTGCCAGACCGGCCCGAGGACCGCTCCCCATCCATCGGATATCGGTAGCGCATTTGTACAGCGACACGGCCACAGTCCGCATCGCTCCCGACGCTTCCACAAGGGCGTCGCGCGAACCCTGGGCTTCGAAATGGTCCCTCGCCTCGGTTAGCGGCAAATCGAGCTCGCTGGCGAGCCTGCTTATTACCCGCCCGGCGAAACCAGGTGGGGCGTTGAGCCCGGTCCCCACGGCGGTCCCACCGAGCGGCAGCTCACCGACCCTGGGGAGGCAGGCAGCGAGGCGTTCTATCCCGTGCTCCACAGCCGCGGCGTAGCCACCGATCTCCTGGCCCAACATGACCGGTGTCGCGTCCATGAGGTGTGTGCGGCCGGCCTTCACGACGCCCGAGAACTCGTCGGATTTCTTGCGGAGGACTGTTGCCAAATGGCCGAGGGCAGGGACCAGAGACCGTGATATTTCAGATGTCGCCGCCAGGTGGATCGCCGAAGGGAACATGTCGTTGGACGACTGCGACGCGTTCACTTGGTCGTTGGGGTGGACGGGCCCGCCAAGGCGTTCTGAGGCGAGTGTGGCGAGGACCTCGTTCATGTTCATGTTCGACGACGTGCCCGAGCCCGTCTGGTAGACGTCGATAGGGAACTCGGCGTCCCAGTCACCCTCCGCCACTTCGAGGGCCGCCTCGCCGATAGCCGCTGCAACCGCCGTAGCTATCACCCCCAGCTCCGCGTTCTCCAGCGCCGCGGCTCTCTTGAGCACCGCGAGAGCCCAGATAAGGGACCGCTCAATGCACTGTCCCGAGACCGGGAAGTTCTCGACAGCACGCTGTGTCTGGGCTTGCCACTTGGCGGCCGCCGGGACCCGGACCTCGCCCATCGAGTCGTGCTCTACGCGGTAGCCGGCGTCTCCAGCTTGGGCGCCTTTGCCTGGGCCCTGCTCGTGTCCGTTCATCTGCTGCAAACTACCGCCGCTGGTAGTGCCCCGTGGGGGGGAGCTGGACCGACAACTGGCCCGGGACCTGCTTAGGCGGTACCTCGGCGGGCGGAGCGTCCGGCGATGAGGCCTCCGTGCCGGTCTTTGCCCGCTCGCGCTCCTGCTCCAGGGTGTAGTGGCGTTGGGCCACCTTCACGACATCGGTGTGGGCCAGCATGAAAATTCCGACCACGATGGCTGCAAAAGAGACGACTTCGACGGTCGTGGGGACGATCCCCGTTCGGACGGTCTCCCCAAAAGCCACCGCGCCGATTAGGACACTCACAATCGGGTCCGTGGCTGAAAGCGTCGGCAACGAAGCATCCAACGGGCCGGCCTGGAACGCGCTCTGGGCTAGGACCATCCCCAGAATGCCTGCACCCAGGAGCAAGTAGGGCTGCCAGCTCTCGAACAACGCTGAAATCCCCAAAGCCAGGAGGTGGGCACAGCTCTTTGTAAGAGCCGCACATGCCCCGTACACGACGCCGCCGGCTGTGCCATAGGCGATCGCCTTCCACCTCGGGCTGCTTTCGTGCCCGAACGCTATGAGGACGGCCGCCACGGCGCCGCCGGCGCAGAGGAGCGCCGCCCAGACCAGGGGCTTGACCTCGGTGTGACCGGTCGCGGGCCGGCTCACCACGAGGAACACAGCCAACCCCGCGGTGGTCAGGCACGCCCCGCTCCAGTCCCAGCCGTGGAAGCGGTAGCCCGACAGGCGGGCCTTCATCGGCAGGGCGAACAATAAGCCCACCACTAGCAGCGGCTGGACCACGACCAGGGAGCCCATCGCCAGTGCGACCCACTGCAAGCCATAGCCGCCGACGTCGAAAACGAGCCCCGCCAGCCAGCGGGGACGCTGGGCGAGCTTGGCCACAAGCTTCAGTCCAAGGGCCTTGTCGGCAGGCTGCCTCTCGGCCTCCCAATGCTGGAGCACCGAAGCAACCGCGTACAGCAAGGCAGCCCCCAGGGCGGCAAGTATCGCCACGGCGCCAACCTACCAGGGGCCACGTCCGAGCTCACCGTGACGCCGAGCAGTGGCCCACATAGCGCCCGCGCCCTGGCCACAGCTCTAGACTCACCCTGTCCAGGTCATCTCGATCAGGGCGCGTGGTGAAACCGGTAGACACAGCGGGCTTAAACCCTGCCGCCTCTGAGCATGAGGGTTCGATCCCCTCCGCGCCCACGTCATGGTTTTGGCGATCCAGCCGCTAGCGGACAGGCGCCGGCGCGGTCACCACCGACGGTCCGTCCAACCCTCCTCCTGCAGCTGCGCGAGCGCGGAGCGGTAGCCGACATCCACGAGGTCGCGCGCCGCCCGAAAGTCGAGCGAGGGGGCGCCGGCGACCGGTGGGCGGAGGTACAGGTCGGCGCGGTGCACCGTCGACTGGCGGCGCTCCGCGTCGATCGCGGCCAGCTCCTTCGCACGCTGGAGGACTCCGATCAGGCTGGGGAGCGGCTCGCCGCGGCCGCGCTGCTTGAGCCGCAGAGCGAGCAGCTGCCAGCCGGTCGGGGTCTCCTGGTACCCCTCAGGGACGCGCATCTCGATCTGTACGCCGAGGTCGACGGCGATCACCGTCCCGCCATCGAGACGCTCACGCATCACGTCGACAGGCAGGTTGTTGAGGAGCCCGCCATCGAGCAGCAGATCGTCTCCGTGCCTCACGGGCGGCAGCAGCCCCGGCAACGACAAGCTGGCACGCACCGCGGTCGCGAGGTGCCCCTGGTCGTGCACGACGCTGACGGCACGGGTGATGCTCGCCGACACGCAGAAGAACGGCAGCCAGCAGTCACTGACGTCCATCGAGCCCAGGTCGCCGCCGCACCCGCTCTCGAGCAGGCGTCGGATCTTGCGGCCGGAGCTGAAAGACATGACCGGAAGGGTCGGCGAGAAGAGGAAGCCACTGCCGACGAGCCCCCCAAGCGCCTGCCGCCGGCGCTCGTCCCGCTCGAGATCGAGGGCACGGAACATCCCCATGAGCGCCCCGATGCTCGTGCCGCCCACCGCGTCGACCGGGACGCCGGCGTCATCCAGCGCTTCCATCACGCCCAGGTGGGCGAGCCCGCGTGGGCCTCCGCCTCCGAGGACGATCCCGCACCCGCGCCCGCTGAGCAGGCGCGCCACCCGGCGGAAGTCCTCGGAGCGCCCAAGCCGCACTTGATGCCAGGCGGGGTGGCTCGCCGGGGGTCGCAGTACCGGCGCCCACGCCGCCGTCGCGTGAGGGAGGTGCTCGCTCGACCGGTGCAGCAGGACCACCTGGACCGGTGTGTAGGGCGCCAGCTCGGAGATCTCCCGACCGAGCGCCCGCTCCGCCGGGCCAGGCGGGCACGCCGCGTCGGCGAGCAAAAGCACCCGGTCAGCCTGCCGGACGCAGGAGGTGAACCACTCGGGGTCTTCACGACCGGCTACGTAGACGATGTACTGGCTCGCCAGCTCGAAGTGGTGGGCCCACTCCGCCACGCTCGTGCCTTCTGGGAGGTCCTGCCGGCGGCCGCAGGCTGTGCTCCCGTAGCGGGCGAACGCCTCGACGAGCTCCCTGAGCGACTCCTCGACGAGCTCGGGTTGCCGCGTCACCGGGACCGCCGCCACCACGAGCGAAGTGTCGCCGGCAGCGGCTGGCCGGTCGACGGTGAGGAGCCGGTCGACGAGCACGCGCGAAACCTCGCGAAGAATGCCGGGTTTGCGCCCGACTAGCTCTTCGAATGCGACTGCCGGCAGCACGAGCAGCTCGCTGTCGCGCACCGCGTAGACGCTCGTCGTGCGCGGCTTCCGCGTGACCACGGCGATCTCGCCGAACAACTCGCCCGGCCGGATCTCGTGCAACGCCCACTCCCCGGCGTCGACTCGCAGCCGCCCGCGCACGAGCACGTAGAGCGCGTCACCCGGTTCTCCCTCGCGCAGCACCGCTTGTCCGGCTGGGACGTCCCACCGCCGGCAGCGGGCGGCGAGTGCGGCGAGGTCATCGTCGGGAAGGCCGGCGAAAAGCGGCGTCGCCACGAGTATCTCGATGGGGTCGATGCTCGGCGCGGCTGAGCGCGCCCGCCCTTGCCGGCCCTGGCCCACCGTGCCTTTTTCAGTCCCCTCCGATCCGCCGTCGCCCGGGGCCTTCACCTCAGCCCTTCTTGGTCTCCCAGAAGATGCGGTCGATTTCGGCAATCTGACGGAGGAGGTCGTCGGCTACGGCCACATCCGCCGTGTGCTTGCAATCGCCGGCGGTCTTGGTCGCCTTCCAGAACAGCTCGTGCAGCTCCGGGTGCTTCTCCAGGTGTACGGGCTTGAAGTAATCGGTCCACAGAACCCACAGGTGGTGCTTGACAAGCTCCGCTCGCTGCTCCTTGATCACGATCGCGCGGCTGCGGAACAGCTCGTCGCTCGAGGCGTTGTACTTCTCCATGACAGCCTTGACAGAGTCGGCTTCCACCTTTGCCTGTACCGGGTCATAGACGCCACAGGGCAGGTCGCAGTGAGCATAGGCGGCCCGGGGTTCGCTCACCCGGTCGGCCAGGACCAGTAGTCGCGCGAGCAAGGTCATGACAGAGGCTCCTTCTTTTGGTCGGTTGTGAACCAGGACAATTGTGCTAAGGCTACGTGCCATGGGGCACGAACCCACACGCTATAGCGCCGGTAAACATAACCGCCCAGCCGCGATGGCACTTTGCGCTGCATCGGTGCTCGCCCGGCTGGCCTGGTGGGCGTGGCGGCGCTCCGAACGAGTGGAGGTCTCCGGACTGAGCATGGCGCCGGTACTGCAACCAGGGGACCGGCTGGTCATCTGGAGGCCCGTCCGGAGGACTGGGGCTGTGCGCACCGGTGACATAGTCGCCGCCCCCGACCCTCGGGCCCCTGAACGGACCGTCCTCAAACGGGCCGGGGCGGTCGGCCCCGACGGCGTATTGCTGCTAGGCGATAACCCCAGCCAGAGCACCGACAGCCGCCATTTCGGGCGCATCCCGGTAGCGTCGGTCCGCGGCAAAGCCGTGTACCGTTACGCACCTCCTAGACGGGTCGGGAGGCTGCCGCGGACCTAACACCGCCGGCAGGTGCAACGCTGCGACAGACCATCAAGACGTCGCGAAAAGTGCGCCAAGCCCTCATCTACCGCGCGCCGTCTGGACCATGCACTAAACCGGGAGAACCCAGTCCTTCAAGAGCTGCTCGCGCCGTTCGGCCCAGTCCTCGGCCGTTATCGCGTAGCGCACGTGGTCCTCCCAGACGCCGTTGATCTCGAGGTAGAGCAGGGCCGTCCCCTCGTTACGCAAACCGAGCTTCTCGGCGACTCGATGGCTCGGGCGATTGCGGGGGATTATCGATACCTGAAGCCGGTGGAGCATGAGATCCTCGAACGCGAACCTGGCGACCACAACGAATGCCTCAGGTGTGTAGCCGTTGCCTGCCATGGCCTTGTCGACCCAATAACCGACGTATGCGTTTTGAAAAGGGCCACGCTGCACCGAAGAAATGTTTATCTCACCGGCAAAGCGATTGCCGATGAACACGCCGAAACCATAACCTGTGCCGAGCTCTCGCTCGCGCAGTCGCGCATTGCAGCGAGCTGCGAAAGCCCTTTTGTCCTGGGCGGGATCAGGTTGGCCAGGGACCTGCCGCGGCTCCCACTTGACAAGCCAATCGCGCGAGCGTTCGCGGACCTCGCGCCACGCGTCAAAGTCAGAGACTACGAGGGGCCGTAACAGGACACGCCTCCCACGAAGTTCGGGGTACACCGCGGTATGGCCCCAGCTCATGGACGGCAATGTTACCGGGGGGCGCTAGGCCGGTCGCGCAGTGGTGGTGCCGCTTCCCGGTCCCCGGCCTCGGTGCGCATTGTGATCACCAGCCCGTCGAGGATGTCGGACTCAGAAACCAGGCATTCGTCGAAATCGAAGTGCGCCATCAACGTTGCGAGCACCAACGCACCCCCCACGATGAGCTCGGCTCGCCCTTCCTCGATACCCGGCAAGCCCGCCCGCTGGGCGGCCGGCCGACCAGCTAGGTCGGCCAGGGCCCGCTCCACCGATTGCTTCGCCAGCCGGTAATGGTGCACGGCTTTGCGGTCATAGGGCACGAGGCCCTGGTCGAAGCGGGCAAGCGCTGAGACTGTCCCTGACAAACCTACCAACGCCCGTGCTGAGCCGAACCCCGGTACCTCCGATCCCGCCTCGTTGTACTGGACCTTCAGCCAGGCCTCCGCATCTGATATTTCGTCCGGGGTAGGGGGGTCGTGTTGGAGGAACCGCTCAGTGACCCGCACACAGCCGAGGTCAAGGGAGCACGCGCCGAATGGCCGGGGGCCCACGACGAGCTCGGTCGAGCCACCTCCGATGTCGGCGACAAGCCAGGGAGCGCTCTCGGCGCTCAGTTCGGCGGTCGCCCCCAGGAACGAAAGCGCCGCCTCGTCTTGGCCGCTCAGCAGGTCCACCTCGGTCCCGATCAGCTCCGCCGCCGGCTTGGAAAACAAATCCCGGTTGCTGGCATCGCGCAGCGCCGAGGTCCCCACCATGCGGGCCGTTTGCACCTCGTGCTCGCCCATCAGGCTCTGGTACTCCCTGAGCACTACGAGCGTGCGCTCAATAGCCTCCGGCAAGAGCAGGCGCGAGCGGTCGACGCCCTCGCCCAACCTCGTTATACGCATCAACCGCAGGATCGGCTCGCCGGTGGGATCACTTATGAGAAGGCGGGTCGACAAAGTCCCGCAGTCGATCGCCGCGAAGTTACCCATCGCGCGCTTCACCTGGTACCCAGGGACTGGCACCGCCGAGCGCCAGCTGTTCGGCAACCCAACGGCCCACCGGGTCGTCGCCGCCCACCAGGTACCAGGCGTAGTGCGCATGCAGGCACTTGACACCCCGCCGAGTACCCCCCACCCCCCCGCTTGGCCGCGGCCCCTCCCAGGATGGCGGGAGGGCGGCGTCACGCTCGGCGGCATAGTCCCGGTGCGCCCGCTCCAGTTCTGCGGGAGCCACAGCTGCCTCTGCTGCGCTCACACCGCCAGCGGATTCGAGGCGGTCGATTGCCAGCCTGGCCTGCTTGCCTACCAGCCAGTACCGGGTCGGCATCGGGGTGCCATCGTCGAGGACCGGTCCATTACGTATCACGACCGGACCACCGGACTCGTCCGTCAGCACAACTTCGAACGGGCTGCGAGGTTCGCGGCCGAGGAGCGCTGCTAACGCTTCGGTAGGGCTCTGGACGTGCGTTTGAGAGGTGACAGGACGCTCAGAGGTGATGCCAGAATTCTAGGGACGCGTACCACGAGCTGCGGTTGGCGTGCTTGCGCAGCGGCGTGCCAGCGGTGGGGCCTGGCGACGGGAGCACCATGAACGCCTGCTGGCCGGGTTTCACGAGGCCATACCGCAGGCGGGCGATGTGCGCAATCGTGCCGGCGTTCTGTAAGGCCGAGCTTTCGCCAGCGAGCTTGGAATCTTCACCCTTCAACACGGCGATAGTGCGTTCCTGCACCGCGATGGCCTGCTTCTGAGCGAGGTAGGTGCGAGCGGGGTAGGCGAAGAGGTACATGGCCCCGACAAGGACCATGACGGCCATGGTGATCTTCGCGATCTTGACGGCCAAGCGCATGCGGCCCCCGACAATGTTGCTCAAGTGACAGGTGTTACCAAAGTGAACAGAGAGGTTAGCTCACGGGCTGTCCCCGGTGCTCGCACTAGCTCGGACCAGCTGGATCAGTTAGCCAGCTCGGCGACCTTGATTACTCGGCGGCCTTGACTTCGTCCCACAGGCCGTCGAGGGCCGTTAGGTCGAGCCTGGACAGGTCAAGCCCGCGCTCTATGGCCAAAGCTTCGACCGCCTGGAAGCGCCGGCGGAACTTGGCGGTTGCCTCGCGCAGCGCCGCCTCCGGGTCCACCTTCAAGTGCCGCGCGACATTCACAACAGCGAACAACACGTCACCCAGCTCGTCGCGCACGGCGCCGGCTGACGAGCCGGAGCTGATCGGGCCCGCCGCAATGGCCGCGCTCAACTCCGCCAGTTCCTCCGATATTTTCGGGAAGGCGCCTTCGGTACTTTCCCAATCGAAGCCAACAGTGGCCGCCCTGCTTTGGATCTTGTGGGCGTAAAGAAGCGCCGGCAGGTTCCGCGGGACGTCGTCCATGGTGCTCGTCC
>DATKHZ010000316.1:0-6176 GCA_035509995.1 Acidimicrobiales bacterium
AGCCGAGCACCAGGGAAAGACCTGGGATGACGTGCCCGAGGAGATCAAGAAGACCTTCGATCGATTGGGGATTCCCGAGGCGGAGAAAAAGTATCTCAGCGGCGTGAAGGCCCAGTTCGAGAGCGAAGTGGTCTACGGCTCGCTGCAGGAGGATTTGGGCCGGCAGGGAGTGATCTTCACCGACACGGATTCGGCCGTCCGCGAGCATCCGGAGTTGGTGCGGGAGTACTTTTCCAAGATCATCCCGCCGAGCGACAACAAGTTCGCCGCGCTCAACTCGGCCGTCTGGTCGGGCGGCTCGTTCATATATGTCCCGCCGGGGGTCAAGGTGGACATGCCGCTTCAGGCGTACTTCCGCATCAACGCCGAGAACATGGGCCAATTCGAGCGGACCCTGATAATCGCCGACGAAGGCAGCGAAGTCCACTACATCGAGGGCTGCTCGGCCCCGGTGTACACGACGGACTCGCTCCACTCGGCCGTCGTCGAGATCGTCTGCAAGAAGGCCAGTCGCGTTACGTATACGACTATCCAGAACTGGTCCAACAACGTCTTCAACCTCGTGACCAAACGCGCTCGCGCCGATGCCGAAGCGCATATGGCCTGGATAGACGGCAACATCGGGAGCCGGCTCACGATGAAGTACCCGGCGGTCTACCTGATGGGGCCGAAGGCTTCGGGCGAGGTGCTGTCGGTCGCCTATGCCGGCGCCGGTCAGCACCAGGACGCTGGCGCCAAGATGGTGCACGCGGCGCCCGAGACGACGTCGACGATCATCTCCAAGTCGATCTCAAAAGACGCCGGCCGGACGTCGTACCGGGGGCTGGTCCGTTTCGAGGAGGGCGCCAAGCACTCCAAGAGCTTCGTGCGCTGCGACGCTCTCCTGCTCGACGAAAAGTCCCGTTCGGACACTTATCCCTACATCGAGTTCGGCGAGCACGACGCCCAGGTGGGCCACGAGGCGACGATCTCCAAGGTTGGCGACGACCAGCTGTTCTACCTGATGAGCCGTGGTCTTTCCGAGCAGCAGGCGATGAGCATGATTGTCAACGGCTTCATCGAGCCGGTGACCCGGACGCTGCCGATGGAGTACGCCGTCGAGTGGAGCCGGTTGATAGAGCTCCAAATGGAGGGCAGCGTAGGCTGATTGAGCGCCGCGGGCGCTCACGAGGCCGGTCGCGACACGGGCCTCATTTCTCCGGTCCCGCCACGCCCTAAGATCCAGCTGTGGGAGCTGCGGTGGCGTTGGCAATCATGCTTGTGGTGGTAGTGGGCGTGTTGAGCCTGGCCGTCAATGCACAGGGGCCGTTCCAAGGTGGTTCGCCACTAGGCCAAGCACGTCCCGCACGTGCCAGCCACCCCGGAGCTCAGCCTTCCCCCCCTGGTCGGGCGCCTCGCCGGCCCGCTCGGGACAGGGCGGAGCGCAGCCGGGAGCGCCCACCCGTCCCACCCCCGGCCGCTCCTGCGAAGGGCCCCCAACAACAGGCGGAGCCCGACGTCCCCATTGGCGACCTGAAACCGCTCAATACGCAGGCTCAGGCGCTTGTGATGTCTGTCGTCGACGAACGGACACTTGGCCCGGTGACCCGGAGCCGGCTCACTCTCCGGATCCAGCCGACGGACGGCGAGGCCTTCGAGGTGACTACGCGAGTCGCGTTCCCCACCCCCGAGGAACGGGCGCGCATAAAGGTTGGGAAAACGATCGGTGTCCGCTACGACTCCGAGGACCACCGCCGGGTTGTAGTCGACCCCGAGCAGGACGCGGCGGACTGACGGGCCCTTGCACGACGGCCTGTTCGCCGACCGCCTCGATGCAGGCAGAACGCTCGGCGAACGGGTAGCCCTGTGCCACGATCTGCCGGATCCGGTCGTCGTGGCCCTGCCAAGAGGCGGCGTCCCGGTAGGCGCCGAGGTGGCACGACGGCTTGGAGCTCCTCTGGTTGCCATGCCCGTTGGCAAGGTCGGTGCTCCTGGACGTGAGGAGCTTGCGGTCGGTGCTGTCGCACCAGGCGGGGTGACTGCGCTCAATTGGGACGTGATCGCGGTCCTGCACCTCGGCCCGGATGAGGTGGACGACCTCGTGAGCAAAACGGCTGCCAAGGTAGCCCATCAAGTCGAGCTCTACGGCCGGGAGGGCCAAGGGGTGCCGCTGTCGGGACGTTCCGTGGTGGTGGTCGACGACGGTTTGGCCACCGGGGCTTCGATGCGAGCGGCGCTCATCGCCGTCCGGGCGCTACACCCGCAGCGGCTCGTCCTCGCTGTCCCCGTGGCCGCCCCCGAAGCCCTTGCGTCGCTTGCGCCACTTGTCGACGAGCAAGTGTGCGTTGTGCGGCCGGAGCGGATGCAGGCGGTAGGGGCCTGGTACAAGGACTTCAGCCAAACGACCGACGCCGAGGTTGCCGAGCTGCTCGCCGAGCTTGGCGCACAAGCAGCCGCACCGGCCCGGCTAAGCAAGCCCTAGCGCCACGAGGAGGCCCTTCCACTACGTCGGGGAACTCGCACAGGCCAGCCCTGCACGTACTCAGGTTGCCTTTCTGAAAGCGCATAAGCTCGTCGACTTACAGTGACTTCTCCCACCTCGACCTCTTTGACGTCCCAGTTCAGCGCGGCCGCCGTCCGGGCCCTGCCGGGGCCCGGCTGGCTTCGCCAGTCGCGCCTCGCTGCCTGGGAGCGCTTCTCGGGTTCTGAGCTGCCCAGGGAGTCCGAGGAGATCTGGCGGTACAGCCGCATCGAAGAGCTCGAACTGAGCCGCTACGCCCTGTGCCCTCCGGGCGGCGACACTGCGATCGACGAGCTCCCCGACGAGCTCCAGGCTTTGGTGGGTGCGGCTGGGGCAGAGGCAACCGTCGTAGTGAGCCACAACGGCGGTGAGGGGCGCATCCTGAACCCCCAGGATGGTTTGGAGGTCGTCGCCTTCGGGGACGCGCCACTTGGAGAGGGTACGCCGCCCGCCCCGGTCCTCCACGGGCCTGTGGCTGATGTATGGACGGCCCTGAACGATGCGTTCGCGCAGGTCCCATGGAGAGTGACCGTCCCCGCAGGGGCGGTCGTCGAAGGCCCGCTCGTTGTCGTCCACTGGCTGGACACGGACGGTTGTGCCGTGTTCCCGCGCCTCGAGGTCGAGGTCGGTGACAACGCGTCGGTGCGGGTGGTGGAAATCATTGCCTCTGCCGACATCGAAGTGCTATCTGTCCCGATGGCACATTTGTACCTCCGCCCCGGCGCCAGGCTCGGCTTCGGCCACGTACAGCTTCTCGGCGGGCGGGCTTGGCAGCTGGGCAACCAGGTGAGCCGGGTGGGTAGGGACGCGACACTGCGGTCGATGACGGTTGCGCTTGGCGGCCACTATGCGCGCGAGCGCACCGACTCCGTCCTGGAGGGGTCGGGGGGCGATAGCGAACTGCTCGCTGTCTTCTTCGGCGCCGGGGACCAGATGCACGACTTGCGCACTGTCCAACACCACGCCGCTCCCCACACGCGCTCCGATTTGCTTTTCAAGGGTGCAGTGGCCAACAAGTCGCATTCGGTATATTCGGGCCTGATCCGTGTGGAAAAGGGGGCAAAGGGGACAAATGCCTTCCAGACCAATCGCAACCTCGTGCTTTCCGAGGGAGCACAAGCGGATTCGGTGCCGACCCTGGAGATCGAGGACAACGATGTACGTTGCTCGCACGCCTCTGCGGTAGGCCCGATAGACGAGTCGCAGCTCTTCTACCTCGAGAGCCGAGGTGTGCCAACTAGTGCCGCAGAACGCTTGATAGCGCTCGGGTTTATGGAAGATGTGCTGGAGCGTTTCCCAGTGGGCGACATGGTGGGCTGGCTGCGCCAGGCGGTGGCCGGCAAGCTCGGCTCCGCAGGCTTTGAAGGACCGCCCAGGCCAGGGTTGGGGCAAAGGGCGCGTTAGAGCGGGCCGATGGAAGAGATAAGGGTGAAGCTCTCAGATTTGCGCGATGGCGAGGCTGTGCGGGCCGAAGGCGGCCCGTACGGCGTATGCCTCGCTCGCGTAGGCGAGGACATTTATGCCCTAGCCGACCGGTGCAGCCATCAGAACTGGCCGCTGTCGGACGGCGAAGTCGAAGCATTCAGTTGCAGCATCGAGTGCACCAAGCACGGCAGCACCTTCTCGTTGAAGGACGGCAGCCCCCAGTGCTTGCCGGCGACGGTCCCGGTCGCGGTCTACTCGGTGGCGGTAGAAGGCGACGAGGCAGTGGTGAGGATCCCGTGAGCGAACTTCTCATAGCGGGGCTACGCGCTTCGGTCGGAGGAAAGGAAATACTGCGGGGCGTCGACTTGGCCGTAGCCAGCGGGCAAGTGCACGCGGTCATGGGGCCTAACGGCTCGGGCAAGTCCACACTTTCTCACGTCATCGCCGGCCGGCCCGGGTACGAGATTATCTCGGGCACGATCAGCCTCGATGGGGCCGACCTGCTCGCGATGCCAGCATGGGAACGCGCTCGGGCCGGTCTCTTCCTCGCACTGCAGTACCCGATCGAAGTCCCCGGGGTGAGCCTGGTGGACGCACTCGGGGAAGCTTTCGCGGCCTCCGGGCGCGATCCGGCGAAAATCCCGGCTCTGTTGGCTGCAGAGGCGAGGGATGTCGGTTTCGACGAGAGTTTCCTTTCGCGGCCGCTCAACGTCGACCTTTCGGGCGGGGAACGCAAGCGCAACGAGGTGCTCCAGCTGGGGGTGTTGCGCCCGAGTATCGCGGTCTTGGACGAGATCGATTCCGGTCTCGACATCGACGCTCTTCGCGCGGTGGCACGGCGTGTCGCTGAGCTTGTTAGCGAGGCAGGCATCGGCGTTCTGGCGATAACTCATTACCAGCGGCTCCTTTCCGAGCTCCCCGTTGACCGGGTCCATGTGCTCTCGGCCGGCAGGATTGTGGCGACGGGTGGGCCGGAGCTGGCGCTCGAGCTCGAGGAGACGGGTTACGTGACCTACGGCGAGGACCCTGAGCCCGCTTAGCGGTCGTCAGTCAGGTGTTGCGACTGCGACGGCCCCGGGCGTGGCCAAGCTTGTAGCCGAGCCAGCCGGCGATCGCCCCGACAGCGACATACTCGCCAATGTGGAACGCGAGGGAGACGACTCCCGCAAACGCCCACAGCAGCACGCCTCCCACGACGATGATCCCGAGAACCGGCCAAACCGGGCTCATCCCGCGGCCGCTCCTGTCGGCACCGCCTTCGCGAACGTCCGCCTGGTGCGGACGGGTCTCGGGCAGGGCTCCCGTCCTGGTTGCAAGCATCGCGGAGATGTCAGCCGAGCCGGCATCTCTGGTCTTGGTCTTTGTGGCCCCGGCGGGGCTGGAGGTCACCCCGAGCGTGCGGCAGATCAGGCATTCACTCTGGGGGAACCCGTGGGCGCAATTAGCCACCGTGCACTCAGACTACCGGGCCCATTGCGGAGCCGGCCGCGGCCGGTGAGCGGGCACTCAGTCCAGTCGATGTTCGCGGAGGTAGCGCTCCACCTCAGCGGCGAGGCGATCGCCAGAAGCCTGGGTCAGGCGGGGGCCTTCCTCGGCCGCGCTGAAGTCCATGTCGCCGTTGACCTCCGCGTCCTGCTCCTCGAGCCGGGTCACGTACGCGGAGGCATCTTCGTCCGTCGCCACGAGCTCATTTATCTGGCGTTCGTAGGCCGCCGTCCCGAGCTCGAGCTCCCCGAGGTCAAGCCTTGTCCCCAGGAGCCGGGCGCTGCGCTCGACCAGGGCAAGCGTCGCCTTGGGCGACGAGCTTTGTGAAACGTAATGGGGGACGCTGGCCCACAGCGACACGGTTGGAATACCGGCGCTGCCCAAGGCGTCGGCCATGACGCCGAGTATGCCGGTTGGCCCTTCGTAATAAGAGGGCTCCACCCCGGCCAGGGCGGCCAGCTCCGCGTTGGCGGCACCGCCCGTGATCCGGACAGGGCGAGTGTGCGGCACGTCCGCGAGAAGGGCCCCGAGCAGCACCGCCACGCTGATCCCGACCGATTCGGACATCTCTTGCAGCTCCCGCGCAAAGCTGCGCCAGCGCAGCTGAGGTTCCGGCCCGGACAAGAACACCACGTCCCGGTCAGTGCCTTGGACCTGCGCGCTGGACAATGTGAGGGCGGGCCATTCGAGATGGCGAGACTCCCCGGGCTCGAGGCGCACATGCGGTCGGGTGGAGGTGAAGTCGAAGAGTTCCTCGGAGTCAAAG
>DATKHZ010000317.1:0-7812 GCA_035509995.1 Acidimicrobiales bacterium
TCGGTCTCCTGGGGGATGTTGAGGAAGAACTGTCGTAGGAAGAAGATGGCGAACGGGCTCATCAAGAAATAGGGGGCGAGGAGACCGTTCCAGGTGTATACCCAGCCCAGCTGCTTCATCAGAATGAAGTTCGGGAGAACGCCGAAGATGGGTGGCAACATCAGGGCAGCAAGGAAGACACCGAACACCACGTTGCGGCCGCGCCAGTTGAGCCGGGCAAATGCGTAAGCAGCGAGGGAGCTGGAGGCTACCGATCCCAGCGCCACCACCGCGGTAAACACCACCGAATTGATAACGTTCTCGATGAAATCGAGGTGGACCAGTTGGTTCGGGAACTCTGCCTGCTGTTCGGCCGAGGTCGCCAGGCCGAGGACCCGCTTGAAGTTGACTATCGTAGGGTCCCGCGGCCATAACCCGAAGTCGCCGAAGAGGTTCCGGTTGTGGGTAATCGCCTCCTTGAACATCCACCAAAATGGGAACAGGGTGATGAACAGCAGGAGAACGAGCCCTCCCCACGCAAGCGCACGCCCGGGTTGGCGCCGAACACGGCGGAACCAGGATTTCCTGTGGACTTGAGGTGTCATCTTTTTCGTCATCACCTCAGGTCCGATCGAGATGCACGGAGCAGACGCAGCTCGAGAAACGTTAATGTTCCAAGGATGGCAAACAGTACGACGGCTATCGCAGAGGCATAGCCCATTCGGCCCTCACCGAACGCGACGGTATAGATGTAGTAATACAACACGTTTGCCTGCGGCAGCGGCGATGTCCCGTACACCACCGAGACCGTGTCATAAATTTGGAACGACCCGATCACTGCCACCGTCAGTACAAGGGCTAAAACCGGCCGCAGGAGCGGCAGCGTTATCGAACGGAACACCCTCCACTCGTTGGCGCCGTCGATCCTCGCTGATTCGTAGAGGTATTTGGGGATGATCTGTATACCTGCGTAAAGCAAGAGCCCGGTATAGCCGACGTTGCGCCACGTATTGACTAGTGCGACTGTCGCGATGGCTTCGTGCGGGCTCTGATAAAAATACTGCCCGGGTAGGTGCACGTCGGCGAGTACACGGTTCACCACACCCACCGTTCGGTCCAACATGAACAGAGAGATGGTCGCCACGGCCACATTAGGCACAAGCCAGGGGAACACCAGGGCACATCGGATGACTATGGACCGAGTAAGTCGGTCCAGCAATACTGCGATGAGCAACCCGCCGGTCATTTGGGTAGAAATATTTATCCCGACATACTCCGCTGTAACCTTAAGAGAGTTCCAGAAGATGTCGTCGTGAAGGAGGCTTTGGTAGTTCTGGGTACCTATAAACTTCGGTGACTGAAGGATGTTGTAGTCGGTGAGGCTATTGTAAAGCCCACGAACGAGCGGTACGAGGTAAAATACGACCAACCCCACCAGGGCCGGGAGTATGAAGAGAAGTGCTGCTCTTCCGTCGCCCTGCGCTCGACGCGGACGCCCCTGCAGTCGTACGCTCAGTGGCGGTGCCTTGTCGCCCACCAAAGCTGTCACGGTCACGGCCTGGCCAAAACGATCTGTTGGTCGCGCCGACGATGCCACTCTAAGCATCCGACGTCGGCTCCTGGGCCACCGTTTTGCGAGCGGCCAGCAACGCACCTGTGCGCATGGTTCATCAAGATTGTGCGGCTTCTGAGCACCACACCTCCCCCTCATCGGCCCAATCGATACGTATCGACTGCTGACGAAAAGTTATGTTAACACGTTCCGCCGGGCCTGTAAAGGGTCCGCCCTCGAGCCGCCCGAAGCGCTCCCCGACCGCCGGTGGCGCCGGAAGGCCGTGTGAGCTACCGTCGTCACGGAGCAGTGGAAGGGAGGCTGGGAAATGGCGACCATGGTCGACGTGGCAGCACGAGCTGGAGTCTCTCCGAGCACTGTTTCCTACGTCTTGAGCGGCAAGCGGTCTATTGGCGAGCAGACCAGGCTCAGGGTTCTGCAAGCAGCCCGCGAACTCGGATGGGAGCCCCACGCAGCGGCGCGTGCCCTCCGTAGTTCGCAGTCCCAGCGGCTCGCCCTTGTCGGCCCCCGACGCACGCACGCGTACCCGGAGGTCCATGGCGCTCTTATCTACGACGTAGCCACGGCTGCCGAGGACCTCGGTTACGATCTGTTGCTCAAGACGGGGGGCGACGATCCGGAGAACCTCGCTCGCTTGGCCCAGTCTGCGGTCGTCGATGCCATCCTGCTCAGCGACGTCCTGCTGAAAGACAGCCGCGTGGACCAGTTACGGGCGTTGGACTTCCCTACCGTTTTGTTCGGCCGAACAGCCCGCTCGCCAGGCATGAGCTGGGTGGACTTCGACATCGGCGGTGCTGGGCGACTAGCGGTCGAGCGGTTAGCTGACTTGGGGCACCAGGTCATCGGCTTTCTCGGGCCGCCGGCCTCGGCCTACGATCAGCGAGCCGGTTACGCTGTACGTTGTCTACGGGGCGCACAGAATGCCGCAGCGGCGCGCGGAGTTCACCTGGTAGCTCCAAGAACCGGTGAAAAGCTCGATGAGTTTCCCGCCGAAGTGAGCGGGCTCGTGAGCAGCAGCCCAGACGTTACAGGCATCGTCCTGCAGTATGAGCCAGCAACTGCCCTTATAACGCAGCTCCTTGCTTCCCTGGGTCGGCGCGTCCCTGATGACATTTCCGTAATCACCATTGCTCCCGGGATGATGGCCTCTGCATGTCAGCCGCCGCTGGACTACGTACCCCTGCCACTACGCACGATGGCGCAATTTGCTGTAAGAGCAGCAGTTGACCTCATTGAAACCGGACAGCGCAGCTCTCTGCTCATTCCGGCACAATTCGTGGAGCAAGCGAGTACTCGAGCCCTTTCCAGGGGCCGTCGTGGCAGGCCACCTCGGCTCGTAAAGGCCTATGAGCGGATGGGCTAGGGGATTATCGCAGGAACGGGCTGAAAGGTGCCCACCAATCCGAGCCTGAGATAGAAGACCGCTACAGAGGATTGCGTATGGTGCGGCCCGGCGATGAGCGATGGGGCAGGGCCGACTAAGGGTTTCCTAGATGCGAGCCCGTCTGGGCCCGATGAAGATGTGAAGGCCACCCGCCTGGACATTGGATGCGAAAGGAAGCAGGCTCATGCCCGACGACTCAGTAGGTGACCCTGGCTCCTCGATCGACAACCGTCACCTTCTGCTGGTCGGTGCCGGGCCGGGTCTTGGAATGGCCGTGGCTCGTCGCTTTGCCGACGGCGGCTATCGAGTGACGTTGGTGGCTCGCAGCGCGGACGGGCTCGGCGGTCTTGCTGACGGCCTGGCCGATACCGGAGCCCAGATTGACACGATCGCTGCAGATGCCAGCGACCCTGGAAGTCTGGGAGCTCGGATGGCTGAGCTCTACAGCGAGCAGGGTGCGCCCGGGCTCATCATCTACAACGCAGTCATGGGAGCTCCGGATAAGCTTCTGAGTTCTAGCGTCGAGCACCTGCTTACGGCCTATACGGTTGACGTCATCGGCGCCATTGTTGTGACGAAGGTCGCCGCCCCAGCCATGCGGGCAGCCGGCTCCGGCACCATCATCGTGACCGGTGGCGGTTTCGCAGATCATCCGATCCCAACCCTCGCGACCGTTTCCCTCGGGAAAGCAGCGCTCCGATCCGCCGCCACCATACTCGGAGCCGATTTGGGGCCGGATGGCATCCGCGTGGCGACACTGACGATCGCCGGGCAGATCGTTGCGGGCACCGCCTTCGATCCGGAGAACATCGCAAAGCGTTACTGGGAGGTCGTCCATTCCGACGCTCCCTGGCAGGCGGAGTTCCGCTTTACCGGCGAATAGGGCTGTGGCGCCCGCCCAACTTCGGCACGCACCGGATGGACGGCAAATCCTTCCTATCTGCGCATTGAACCTCACCGAAGTGACGCTCGCGGCAGGTTAATACAGAGGTCGGGGTCTGAGCCACGCATGAATGACCCCGGGGGCGCCCGCCTAGCTCGACCATGAGGCCGGCTTTTGTCGCGAACGTCCCCGGGATCGCATCCAGCTTGAACTGCTGCAGCCAGATAGCCACGCTGGCCGGGGAGCTCGGTCTCCCATCCCGGCGCTAGCAAGGCGGCCGGGTAAGCAGTTGTCGGGCGAGGTTAACCGGTAGTGCTGCTGCTGGAGCTGGAGGAACCGGACGAACCCCCCATGTTCGGGCAGGGGTGCGTTGTGGTGCTCGTCGACCCGCTGGAGGACGGGACAGTCGTTGTCGAATGATTGGTCGTTGCCGCACTCGCGACGGCCAAGCCGATGCCCGTGCTGAGGCCGAAGGCGCCGCCTGCCAAGGCGAGAGTGGTGAGCGGTCTCCTAAGTTTCATTATCATTTGTCCTTTCTTGGTGTGTGTGTCGCGAGACCACCTGACCATGCCAACCTTGGAGTTTGCTTAGACCGAGGTGAGAGATTGGCGGGTCGCGCCAAAGCCAACAAGGTCGCCTCTGATAGCAGGAAGGCCATAAGGCCAGGGCGGGCCCATTCACACCCCAAACCGAACGGTTGAGTAGTCGGTTGTGTGGTTCCGCGAATTAATCCTCGCCTAACTGCGAGGAAATACGAGCCACGCTGGACCTAGACGATCTTTAGCCCGGGTGCAACGCCATCCGGTAGAAGTCGGCTTCGGCCAAGAGGTCGCAGCCAGCTGACGGGTGCTCCTCCTCCAGTAAGCGCAGAACCGTTTCGCGGAAGTTCTCCCGGCCTGGCTCATCAAGGGCGTCGTAGAGGCCGCGATGCGAATGGGCCAGCAGCCACTCCCAGTGCTGGCTCGGGCCGGTGAGCGGTAGCGCAATGGGTACCGTTTGTCGTTGCACCACGCGAAGGCCGGCCGCAGTAGCCAGTTCGTCCCAGAGGATGCCTGAGACGACAGCACGGTCCTGCAGGTTGGCCTTAAAGCGAAAGTCGTCGACGACTGAGTTGTACTTCGCCCACCACCCTTCCTGCATGCCAGGCCCCGGGACCGACATCGCGAAGACCCCACCCGCTCGCAGCACCCGTGCCGCCTCCGCCAACACTTGTGCTCTCCCCTCCAGAAAGTGGAGCACGAACGCACAGAAGACAACGTCGAAGGACCTGTCCGGCTCGTCGATCGCGGTGGCGTCTATGTACTTGACGTCTACTCTGGGCAGCCCAAGCGCTCGCAACCGCGACAGCATCTCCTCCGAAACGTCGCCGGCCACGATTTCCACGTCGATCCCGGACGCTTCAGCAAGCGCAAGGCTGACCGCGCCCCGCCCGGAGCCGAGATCCAGCACCCGCTGGCCTGGTGTGACACCGACCCAATCCACGAGGCGTCGGGCGGCTTGGGCAAAGAAAGGGACAGCCTGGTCATAGGTCGGCGCCAGTCGGTCGAACCTTTCGGCGTCGGGAGCGGGCACTTACCCAGCCTATGTACCCCCACCCGGCAAGGCTGGGTACCGAGAGGCTCCTCGTCCGCCCGCAAAAGAGTCATGAACCCGAAGCGCCCTACGGGCGCCGGGCCGAGCACTTTGGCGCGCGAGCTCAAGAGGTTGACCGGCGCCCGATGCGAGCACCGGGAGCGAGTGCCGGCCCGGGAAGACCTTCGGAAACGCAACTGCAAGGACCGCGGTCTCGTACAATTTGCCCACGGAGACGCTCACCTTCCTGTTCACCGACATTGAGGGTTCCACGCGGTTGCTGGAGCGGGTTGGCCCAGAGGCGTACGCCGGGTTGCTTGCAGAGCACCACGAGATTGTGCGGTCCGCGCTCGACGCCCACGGCGGCAACGAGGTGAATACGCAAGGGGACAGCTTCTTCGCAGCCTTCGCTTCGCCCTCAGCGGCTCTAACGGCAGCGGGCGATATGCAACGGGCCTTTGCCGCACTGCCAAGGCCCCAGGGTCAGCAACTCCGGGTGCGGATGGGCGTGCACGCCGGGGAAGCCTCCGAGACCCCCGCGGGGCTCGTGGGCCTGGAGGTCCACCGCGCCGCCCGGGTTGCCGCTGTGGCCCACGGCGGTCAGGTTGTCCTTTCCGAGGCGGCAGCAGTATTGGTGCGGGAATCCCTGCCAACAGGCGCTTCGCTGCGGAGCCTGGGCCTGCACCGTTTGAAGGACCTCGGCCGGCCGGAACATATCTTCCAGCTCGAGGCGCCCGGGCTGGAACGCGACTTCCCCCCGCTCCGTTCGCTCGACAACCCGGCGCTGAAGAACAACCTCCCAGCCCAAGTGACCAGCTTCATCGGGCGAGGCCCCGAGGTCACCGACCTCCGGGGCCTCGTGGAGTCGTCGCGACTGGTCACCCTGACCGGGCCTGGGGGCTCTGGCAAAACCCGTCTTGCCCTTCAGGTGGCGGCTGAGCTGCTCGACGGTTCAGGAGACGGGGTATGGTTCGTCGACCTCGCCCCGGTGGAGGACCCTGGCCTCGTCCCAAGCGCCGTCGCCTCCGTGCTGAAGGTCCGCGAGCAGCCCGCCAGGTCGTTGACGGAGACCTTGTGCCTCGAGCTCGCGGACCAGTCGCTCCTCATCTTGCTCGACAACTGCGAGCACCTCATAGACGCCTGTGCCAAGCTGGCGGACGCACTGGGACACTCCTGCCCTCGTCTGCACGTCCTGGCAACCTCCAGGGAGCCGCTCGGCATTTACGGCGAACGCGTCCACCGGGTCCTCCCCTTGTCGGTACCGCCACCCGACGCGGAACGTCCTGAGGACGTCGTCGCATCTGAGGGAGCCGTGCTGTTCTGCGAGAGGGCACGCGCACACCGGGAAGGGTTCGTCCTGGACGCGCCCAACTCCGCCGCGGTCGCGTCGATCTGTAGGCGCCTCGATGGCATACCGTTGGCCATCGAGCTGGCGGCCGCACGAATGCGGACCATGTCCGTGGCCGATATAGCGGACCGCCTGCACGACCGGTTCCGGCTGCTCACCGGCGGGGGACGGACGGCTTTGCCGAGGCAGCAGACCCTGCAGACTTCGATCGACTGGTCTTATGCGTTGCTCAACGAACCAGAGCGCATGGCGCTCGCACGGTTGTCGGTCTTCGCCGGGGGCTTTGACATTGGTGCCGCCGAGGCGGTCGCAGGCGCTGCCGAAGCTGACGCTTTTGGGACCGTCGAGCTCGTCAGTTCGCTCGTAGACAAGAGCCTCGTCCAGTCAGAGGTGCTCCCGTCGGGAAGGACTAGGTACCGGCTCCTGGAAAGCGTCCGGGAGTACGCCAGTGCCAAGCTGGCGGCGCCCGGACCTCGAGAACAGCCAACGCCGGGGGAGGTCCAGCCCGGACCAGCTGAAAAGGACGGCCGGGGGACGGCTCCGGGTGACATGCGACGCGAGCCCCTCGCCACACGATGGCGCCATGCCACGTACTTCCTGTCACTCGCCGAGGATCTGGCGCCGAAACTTCGTAAGGCCGACCAACTCGGAGCAATCGAAGCTCTCAACCTTGAGATGGACAATTCGCGGGCAGCCCTGGGGACGTTCCAAGAGCACGGGCCAGCCGAGATGCTCCGAATGCTCGTCGCCCTCAGCTACTACTGGGTGTTGCGCGGGCAACTGAGCGAAGCCTTGGGCTGGTACGACGTTTCGCCCGTTGGGGACGAGTCTCAGGACCCTGATGCCCGAGCGGCGCTCGTCACGATGTCAACGCTCGTCCAGCTTTTTGGTGGTGACCTCGAAGGCGGTGCACGGAAGTTGTCCGAGCTCGACAAGGTCACCCATCACTGCCGGGACCGCTGCCGCTGGGAAGCCTGGAGCAGCATTCTTACAGCGTTCACGAAGATCTTCGAGCCCGACCTGGCCCGGGCAATGGCGTCGGAGGCAGTCGAAAAGGTGCTGTTGTGCGGCGG
>DATKHZ010000318.1:0-5425 GCA_035509995.1 Acidimicrobiales bacterium
GCTGGGAAGGGCGACGAGACCGGGCGCTGCTTTTGCTCGGCGTTCAGACCGGTCTGCGCGTCTCTGAGCTAACCGGCCTCGACTGCGGTGACATCAGCCTTGGTGTGGGCGGCAACGTCCGCTGCATAGGCAAAGGGCGCAAGCACCGGGCCGTCCCGCTGACCGCGCCCACCGAGGCCGTCCTCGCAGTGTGGTTGGCTGAGCGAGCCGGCCGGCGAGATGAGCCCGCGTTCCCTACCCGGACCGGGCGCCGCCTCAGCCGCGATGCCGTCGAACGGATCGTGAGCAAGTACGCCGTCGTCGCCGCCACCCGTTGCCCGACATTCCGGCCCGACGCAGTTCACCCCCATATCCTTCGCCACAGCTGCGCCATGTCCCTCCTGCATGCCGGAGTCGACACCGCTGTTATCGCCCTGTGGCTCGGCCATGCAGACATCCGCTCCACCCAGCCATACCTGCACGCCGATATAACTATTAAACAACGTGCCCTCGACCGGATGACGCCCACCGACGCCGCTCCGGGCCGATATCGCCCCGGCGACGCCCTGCTCGCCTTTCTGGAAGACCTGTAACTATGCCGATACTTACAAGTCGAGGCCCACCAACAACCCTGTCGGCCTCAGGCTTCTGAGGTCACCAGCGCCCACCGGTCGGCATAGTCCCCAAGTCGGCATAGGTCAATTATCAAAAGGCTAGGTCCCATGTAAAAGCGCATCGTGTTGGCCCAGCGGCCCTCCAGCGCGGCACGGTGGCAGCGCGCCGCGAGGTCAGCGGCGGTCGTGTAGTAGGTGCGCATCCCAGCGGCCAGGGCGGCATGGCCGAGGCCGACGGCGAGCATCGTCTTTCCGACACCGGGCGGGCCAATCAGGAGCACATTGGTGGCATCTTCGACAAAGCGCAGCGTGGCCAGCTCGTCGACGAGCTTTTTGTCGACCGACGGCTGGGCCGAAAAGTCGAAGTCGGCGAGCGTGAACGGCGAGGGCAAGGAGGCAAAGCGTGCCAGGCTGGAGCGCCGCCGCGCTTCGACGGCGCTGACCTCAACGGCAAGCAGTCGCTCCAAGAAACCTTGGTGGGTGGCCTTGGCCTTGGCGGCGTGGTCGAGCTCGCCGGGCAACGCTTCGGCGGCCGCTGTCATACGCAAGAACGCCATATGAGAGCGCAGCTTTTGGTATTCAGAGGCCTCGCTCATGCGCTCAGCGGGGTCGAGCCGCCGAAGGCCAGGGCGATGACCTCGGCCAGGCCGACCAGGTCGACGCTCGGTTCGTGACCGACTGGGCCGACGAGGCGCGCTCTTTCGTCCAGCGCTGCCCGGCCGGGGGGCTTGTTGGCCTTGCGGTCACAGGGCCGAGCGGAGGAGAACTGGGCGAGCACCGCTTGTTCTAACGCGGCGTGGTGCTCGGGCGTGCGCACCATCTGGCCCGCTCCGGCACTGGCCAGGTGGTGCGTGACGAGCAGGGCGCCAGAGGGCGAGAAGACCTCGAGCAAAGCGGTGCCCAGGCGGTGGCGCAGCGTGAGTGCCATGCCAGTCATCCCGGGCGCCACCGAGTAGCGGTTGCCCCTGAAGGCAACGCTGGCCCGCTCGTCGACGGGCCGCTCGACCTCGATGGTGGCCGGGTAGGGCACTGCCGGCAGCGCCATGAGCACCTCGCCGCCGGCCAGCTCGGCGACGCTCGGCCACGCTCGCTCGGCGACTGCGAGCTCACCGGGCTCGACGTAGCGCCCCGGTGGGCGCAGCCGGGCGTCGCCGGTCGTTGACCAGAACCGGTCCAGGCTCACCCGGGCTTGCTCGGCCGTGGTGGCCGTCATCGTGCGCCACCAGCGGCCGCAGCAGAACTTGACCCCGGCCTCGACAGCTCCTTTGCGGTTGCCCCGCCGGGGCGGGCAGGGCACGACTATGGCGCCGTAGTACTTGGCCACGGGGGCAAAACTGGCCTGCACGTCGGCAGTGCCGGGAACGATCACGGTGGCCAGGCGGTCGGTGCGCCAATGCCGGGCCGTCCCGCCCAGGCGGCGCATCACAGCGTCCATGGCCTCGATGAGATGGGCCTGGTCCATCGATTCGGCAAGCACTCCCCGGGTGCGGCCCGAGTGCGAAAGCGTGCCGAGCAGCACGTACGCCGTCTCTCCCCAGGGGGCTTTTCTCCGCTCGAACCAGTCCCATTGAATTTCCTCTCCGGCCGGGTGGTCGATCTCGATGGTCTCGCGGCCCTTCACGCCTGAGCAGCACTCGCAGTGCGGGCGCAACCCGGCCAAGCGGACCTGGCGGGCGAAGCTCACGTACGAGGCGGTGTAGCCAAGGCCGACGACCTCGTCGAACAGCGCCGAGGCCCATAGGTGCGGGTCATCGTCGAAGCGCGCAACGACATAGGCGCGGTAGTCGGCCAGGGCATCGGGGCGGGCTGGGCGACGGACGCCGGGAACCCGCTCGCCGGACAGGTAGGAGCGCACCGTCTTGCGGTCACGCCCGAGGTGGCGGGCGATGGCCGAGATGGTCCACCCCCGTTTGGACAAAGCATTTGCTTCCACGTCTTCTCCCACTGACAACATGGCGGGGGCTCCTCGTGCTCAACGGCTTGGACACCGCAAGCATCGGGGAGCCCTCCGCACGATTGGCGGACTCTTCTTTCAGGCCCCTCCACAACCGCTTAGAAGTGGGGAATTTCAGTGATCGAGTCTGGGGAGAATTCCGTGATCCCTAACAGTGGATAGAAATGGGACTGAATTGCACGATCCGTCGCTCCCACCCTATTGAATTAAGCGCGCTTCTTCAACAGAACACGTGTGAGCGATGAGTATTGTTGCGTCGGATATGACCCTAAAGATATCTAATCACAGGGACGTGCAAGGCACGAAGGCCGCTCTTGGCCGAGAGGTGCTGCGGTCGAAACTGAGCCCTGGTCCATGTCTCAACGATGCCTCCTGGATCTCAGACCATTCCCGGAACGATGTTCGGCGAGCCGCACGCTCGTTGCCCATTGGCTACCCAGTGTCGACTGTCAGATTGGCCGGTCGAACCGATATCGATGTCGAGCCGGCTGCTACGAGCCGGGCAACGCGGGGCACGTCCGTTGCGATAAGCCCCAGCAACTGGTGTTCGACTGGCCAAGTTGGCCAGTCGAACACCGGGGAGGCTGAGCTATTTGGCCCCTAGAGAAGTTCCATGTGCGATATGGACACGCAGAGCGGCCCTGGCCGCCGGCTAGCACTTGAAGCCGGCTGACTGCTGCGGTCTGCTCATCCATCACATGGCCAGCGCCCGCGACCGCCCGGCCGACCGGCACGTCTGCGCCAAGCCAGGGACTCCGATCGAGCCTGGCTGACGGAGGGCAATGCAACGACCAAGTCCCAGTTCCCAGTCTCTAACGGGTACGACTTCACGACTGACAGCGCTCAATTCTACAGTCGTTACGCCAGCCCATTGCCTTTCGGCGACGGATCGGGCGAAAATCCGGCAAGCCACTTGCGCGGCCCCCGACTACCGGCTATTTTGCGGCCAACCGACAAATGGTCGTGGGTGTTATCGAGGAGGCTCGCCGACAGAACCCATACAAGTAGATCGGTCCTTCAGGTGATCGTTTTATCAGGCAGCCGTTGGCGACCTTTGCCGCTCCGGTATGACCGCGCAACCGAATAGAACTGTGGCCGCGGTTAGGGCGTGGTTTGTCGTTTCCAATTGGTGTGCGGCTGTGGGCTGTAGTTCAAACTCACGCCTCATTTCTGAACGCCACTGTTACAGGAACGCGTCTTGCCATGATCGACGCTCAAAAAGGTTGCTGTAGTTCGCTCCAACGGCAGACGGAGTGGAGTATAGGACCGCATAATCTCCCGCTCGACTAACTCCAGGCGCATTGTAGTCGGGTTTAAAGGAGCAATCGCCGGCGCCAAAAGGGAGGCATCGTGTTAGCAGATCGTCATCACAAAAGCCGTTGGGTCGCCGTTGTGGTCGTTCCGCTTGTTGTGGCGTCGATGCTCATGGCCGTTGTCGTCGGGCTTGTCCGACCAACGAGCGCTAGCGCGCAGGTGCCAGCGGGCGCACCGATCTCTTGGGCCACCGCCACCTCTTTGCCCGCGCCGCTCTACATGTCCACCTCGGTCGCCTACAACGGCTATGTCTACGAGCTGGGGGGCACCAACGCGTCCAACTTCCAGTCCGCTGTGTATTACGCCCAGCTCAACTCAAACGGGTCAGCCGGCTCGTGGACCTCCACCACACCTTTGCCGGCAGCCATATATGCGGCGACATCGGTCGTGTACAACGGCTTCATCTACCTGATCGGGGGGAGCAACCGCGGGACATGGGTGTCCACCGTCTATTACGCCCCCATAAACGCCAACGGCACCGTGGGGTCCTGGTCGGCGACCACCTCGCTGCCCGAGGCCTTGGCGGCAGCCACTTCGGTGGTCTACAACGGCTATGTCTACGAGCTGGGGGGGACCACATCTTCGAACGGGGGCTGGCCCAGCAGCACAGGCCAGCAGTCGGCGGTTTACGACGCGGCCATAAACGCCAACGGCACAATAGGCACTTGGGCTACCACGACGGCGTTGCCCGAAGCGCTGTGGGACGCCACCTCGGTCATCTACAACGGCTATGTCTATGAGCTCGGCGGCCAAAACGGCAGTACCGACCAGTCCGCTACCTACTACGCCCCTATAAACACCAATGGCAGCATCGGCACCTGGGCCACCACGGCTGCCCTGCCCCAAGCCATGTGGGCGGGCACCTCGGCCGTCTATGACGGCTACGTTTATGCACTTGGTGGCTACAACGGATCCGGCCCACAGTCGTCGGTCTACTACGCGCCGATCAACGCCAACGGCACAATAGGCACCTGGTCATCGTCTACTTCGTTGCCGCTGACTCAAGAACTCGCCACCACGGTCGCCTACAACGGCTACGTCTACGAACTTGGTGGTGACGGCACCGGCCCGTCCTCCAGCGTCTACTACGCCCAGCTGAACGTGCCCCAGGGTGCCGTCAGCTCTTGGGCCACCGCCAGTGCTCTGCCGGTGCCGCTGTACTACTCCACGTCGGTCGCCTACAACGGCTACCTCTACGAGCTGGGGGGCACCAACGCGTCCAACTTCCAGTCCGCTGTTTATTACGCTCCGCTCAATTCGAACGGCACGACAGGGTCGTGGACCTCAACTACGTCTTTGCCCCAGGCGCTATGGGGTGCCACCTCTATCGCTTACAACGGATACATCTACATGCTTGGCGGGAGCACAAGTACCACAATAGTGTCCACGGTCTACTACGCCCCGATAAACACCAACGGGACGATAGTGATGCGCCCCGGGTTTCATGACTGCTCGGGTTATTGACTGACCGCCTCGAGGGCGGACTGGTTCTGACGGTAGTAGAGAGCCTCGAACTCTGCAGGTGTGGTGTAGCTGTTGTCGACGGTGATCTCGCCATGAAGCC
>DATKHZ010000319.1:0-2381 GCA_035509995.1 Acidimicrobiales bacterium
TGTCCATAACACGACCGCTCATGCATTGTCCGAGTTGGGCAGTGACGCGCAGTGCGCAGAAATCTTGCCCGGGTGCGCCGAGGGGGCACGCTCCATCGCGTTCGGCCTGACCGAGCCCGATCATGGCACAGGTGCCGATATCGGGACGACGGCGGTACGCGACGGAGAGGACTACCTGATCAACGGTCGCAAGTGGCTCATCACCAACTCCGACTTCGCAAGCCATTTCATTATCTTCGCCAAGACCGCCCCGGACGCAGGTGAGGACGGGGTGAGCGCGATCCTGGTCGAACGTGGGACGCCCGGCTTCACGATCGAAGCCTTGCCGGAGAACATGGGGTGCAAGGGTGGCCAGCACGGCATGCTGACCCTCCGGGATGTCCGGGCCCCGGTCGCCAACGTCCTGGGCAAGGAAGGTGCGGGGCTGGGCCAGATGGAGCACGCTTTGGAAGTGAGCCGCCTTTTCATCGCAGCCACGTCACTCGGGACCGCGGAACGCGCCTTCGAGCTGTCTGTCCAGCACGCCCGGTCTCGAGTGACGTTCGGCAAGCCGCTGGCGCACCGCCAGGCCGTGCAGCGCTACCTGGCCGAGATGGCGACAGACATCTATGCGCTCAGGCACATGATCGCTGATGCCGGCGCCAAGTGGGACCGCGGGCTGCGCATCCCGGCCGAAGCATCGATGTGCAAGCTCTTCGGGTTGGAAGCGGTCGGCCGGGTGACAGACCGAGCCTTGCTCGTGCACGGAGGGATCGGCTACACGCGCAAGCACCCCATCGAGCGCCTCTACCGCGATGCCCGCTTGAACTGGCTGGAGGAAGGACCTCCCACAATCCAGTACATGGTGGTGGCGCGAGAGCTAGTCGACGGCTACTCATGGGACCGTTGAGCGTCACGGGCAGTGCGCGATGAGCATGCGTGACGTCTACGTCGTCGGTGTCGGCATGACACCCTTCGGCAAGTTCTTCGACAGTTCGTTGCGTCAGCTGGCTGGGGAGGCGACTCGCGCCGCCCTGTCCGACGCGGGTATCTCGGGCAGCTCGCTGCAAATGGCTTTCTTCGGCAACGCTATGGAGGGCCTGCTCACGGGGCAAGAGATGATAGTTGGCCAGGTGGCCCTGCGCGACTGCGGGACTAGCGGGATCCCCGTGGTCAATGTCGAGAACGCATGCGCCTCTGGCTCGAGTGCTGTCCATCTGGCTCGCCTAGCCGTAGGCTCGGGTGAGATTGACATCGCACTGGCGGTGGGAGCGGAGAAGCTGACCCATGCCGACAAGCGCCGGTCGTTCGATGCGATGAAGGCTGCGGTGGACCTTGAGCGCCTGCCCCAGCTCGAAGCAGATCTGTACGGTGACAGCGGGCCGCCCCCGGGTGATCGGTCGTTTTTCATGGATCTGTACGCCGACCAGGCACAGCGGTACATCGAGGCGACGGGCGCACAGCCCAGCGATTTCGCCGGGGTGGCGGTGAAGAACCACCGTCACGGGGCCTTGAACTCGCGGGCTCAGTACCGAGAGGAGGTGACCGTCCAACAGGTTCTCGACAGCCGCAAGATAAGCGGCGTCCTGACCCTGCTGATGTGCTCGCCAATCGGCGACGGTGCGGCCGCCATAGTACTGTGCAGCGGCGACGTCGTCGACCGTTTCGACGCCCCTCGCGTCCGCGTGGCGGCGTCGGTACTCGTCTCGGGGTGCACTGATGGGCCCGGGCCTACTTCGGTACGACGTGCCGCCCAGCTCGCCTACCACCAAGCCCAGCTCGGGCCCGAAGATCTCGATGTTGTGGAGCTGCATGACGCGGCTGCGCCCGCTGAGCTGGCGCTCTATGAAGAGCTGAATATGTGCGAAGCGGGCGACGGGCCGGCCCTCCTGGCCTCCGGTGCGACTACTCTCGGCGGCCGGGCCCCGGTCAATACGAGCGGTGGTCTGCTGAGCAAGGGGCACCCGGTCGGGGCGACGGGCTGTGCACAGCTAGTCGAGATCGTCGAGCAGCTTCGCGGCCAGTGCGGGTCTCGCCAGGTCACGGGCGCCCGTGTCGGGCTCGCCGAGAACAACGGTGGGTACCTAGGCCCCGATCCAGCCGCCACTTGCGTCACAATCCTGACTCGTTGAGGTCACACTCCTGAAAGTTGCCGATGAACACTCAACCGCACCTATCTGACAAGTACACCCGCACCGAGGGGACAGTGCTGTTGACCGGCGTCCAGGCGCTCGTCAGACTGCCCATCGACCAGGCGCGCCAGGACCTGGCAGCCAACCGACGAACAGGGACGTTTATCAGCGGCTACCCCGGGTCGCCGCTCGGTGTCCTCGACAACGCCTTAGCGGCCGCCAAGGCCGAGCTGGAACCGTACGGCATTGTCCACCAGCCCGGCATAAACG
>DATKHZ010000320.1:0-3899 GCA_035509995.1 Acidimicrobiales bacterium
GTCATGCAAACGTCCACCCCGCCTGGGTTGACCTGCCACCCGTGAGCCTTCAGCAGCGCCTCGGCCGCCGAAACCGAGAACGGGTAGGGGTTCGTCTTCTCGGCCGCACTCACAAAGGGGTTCCCCAGCGGGTAGACCGGTACCGGCCCGTACGTCGGGATCCCGTAACCGTCCATGAAATGCTTGATCATCGTGTTCTGATCGGTCAGGTGCGCGAGCGCCTGGCGAATGTAGAGCTGGCTCAGTATGGGCCCCACTTGGGGGTTCACAAGGTTGAGGGCAATGTAGCCGACCGCCCAGTCGGGGACCGAGGTGAGGTTGTAGCCCTGAGCCTTGACCGAACCAAGAGCTGGGAAGTCCTCGTCGGGGACGTAACCGTAGTTCAGGGCGCCGGCCTTTAGAGAGGTGAACTCTGTACTGTCGGTCGTGAACGGGAACTCCTCGAACTCGGATATGTGGGGCTTGGGCCCCGAGAAGGCCGGGTTGGGGACAAATATGTTGGGCGAGCTTGCCCCGCCGTAGCTCTTCAGCATGAAGGGCCCATCGATCACTTGCCACAATGGGTTGGTCGTGTAGGTGCTCTGGTCGGCGGCCTCTTTTTGCAGGAAGGCCACCACCTTCGCGGCTCCCGCGGTGCTCATGTCGTAATTGCCGATGGGGCCGTTCACAGACTCCTTGTCCCATGCGTGCTGAGGGATGGGGGTGATGTAGTCGATCCCGTTGTCGTCGAAGTACGTCGGGTTGATCGAGCTCTTGAGGACGAACCTGATCGTCGAGGCGTTGACCGCTGTGTAGCTCTTCAAGTTGTATGGGAACGCAGTCGGGCCGCTGTAGTTGCCCCAAGTGGTGCCCTCGGCTTTGCCAAGGTTGATGTAAAATATGAGGTCGCGGACGGTAACGGGGACGCCGTCGGACCACATGTAGTGCCTCAAAGTGACCGTCGCGACCGTGTCGTTGTTCGACCAGACTGGCGGGTACGCCATCGAGTGGTTGTAATCAAGGGACGGCTGGTCGGGGTTGGGTAGGTAAACCAACGGCCACATGAGGTTGATGAACTGGTAGATGTTGGCGAGGCTCTGCTCCGGCGCAGTTGTTTCAGGGAAGATGTAGTCAGGGTTGGCACCCGCTCCCTCGGCGAACTTCACCACACCACCGGGGGATATCTGGGCCGCCGAAATCTTCGTGACGCTGGGCGCCGCCGATGCGGTTGCTCCTCCAGCGCCAACTGACACGGCCGCAATTAGCGCCGAGCTGACGGCGACGGCGACCACCGAGGCCCGTAAATGACCAATTCGTATCATCCGGTGCTCCTAACTCTGCATGCCAGCACGCAGGCTGACCATGTCAAGGGACCAATTGGGCTTTACGATACCCCCTCGGCCCACCTGGCACACTGCACCACTCAATGGTGATGCCTTAAACGCGCACGCGGGGCGCTTAAGGTACCGCCAGGCTGGCCGGTGTCGTCCGCTGGGCGGTGGCGATCAGCGGGCCGGTGCCATGCCGCGCCAGATGGCCTGGACCGCTTGCTCGGCCCAGCCAGGGCTCGCCTGTTGCCCGCTGACTCGCCGGAAGAAGACGGAGCCGGCCAGCATCTGCATGGCAAGCCCGAGATCTGCATCGGCAGCGAGCTCTCCGCGCCGCTGCGCCTCCACCAGCAATGAGAGCGCATAATCGGTCCGCGGCTTGACCACACGTTCGCGGTGCATTTCGAGGGCATGCGGCGCAGACCTGTCGCCGACCAGGCCACCGATCACCTCGAGGCATGACTCAGCAAAGCGGCCGTCGAAGGCTTCGAGGAACCGGATGAGGTCCCGGCGCGGGTCGTCGGAGCGGTGGCTTGCCAGCTGCACCGGGACGGCAGCTCCAGCGATGGCGTCCGTGACGACGTCGGCTTTGTCCCGGTAGCGCCGGTAGATGGTCGCCCGGGAGACTCCCGCCTCAAGGGCGATGCTCTCCATCGTCATCTGCCCGAAGCCGAGCCTGTCGAGCTGGCGCAGCGTGGCCTCGCTGATGGCCTCGCTGGCGCGCTCGTTGCGCGGCCGGCCGGGCGGGCGTCCCGGCGGCCGGTCCCAAGTTTCTCCAGGTAGTGCCGTAGCGGCTGAGGTCACGCCACCACCGCTTCGGTGACCGGGACCGCACCTTCGCCGTTACCCGCGGTGCCGGCGGCGCCGGCGGCGCCCGACTCGCTCGCGGTGGCGGCGCGAGCACCGTCGCCCGCAAAGCTGGGGACGAAGTCCCGCTGGCGGACCAGCACCAATGCCAGGATTGCACCGAACAGGGCCACGACGGCACTGATGCGGAGCAGCTCGTTCAGGGTGCCCGAAAAGCCCACACGGTAGGCGGAGAGCAACACGGATTGGGCACGCCCGGGCAAGGTGTGCATGGCCTGGCGGACAGCACCGGCTTGCATCGCCTGGGTGAGGCGGATGCCGCCCTGGCGGGCGACCTCTTGGCCACCGCGGGTCGCTGCGAGCACGGCGTTGGTCTTGGCGACGATCTGGTGGCTGAAGATCGCTCCCAGACCCGCGATGCCGGTGGCAATCCCGATCTGGCGGAACGTCGAGTTCGCTCCCGAGGCCATGCCACTTCGCTGGAACGGGACAACGGCCACTGATGTAGACGCCAGAGTTGGGTTGACCAGGCCGACCCCTATGCCGGCCAGGATGAACCCGGGGAGCAGTTGCGTCCAACTGGACGACCTCGTGGTCGTGCCCATCAAGAGCAAACCCCCGCTCACCAACAGCAGGCCGGCACCCAGGAGGTAGCGGGAATGGATCCTCACCGTGAGCTTTCCGGCGGCCGGGGATACGACGAACATCATCAAGGTGATCGGCAGGAAACGCAGGCCCGCCTGAAGGGGGCCGAAGCCGAGGTCGTCCTGAACGTAAAAGGTGAGGTACAGGAACATCGCGAATATCGAACCCGACAGGGTGAAGGCTGTAAGCGACACACCGTTGAAGGCCCGGCTTTTGAACAGCGTCAGGTCGAGCATCGGGTCCTTTTGGCGCCACTCGGCGATGATGAAGGCCACCATCAACACGGCGCTGCCGATGAGAAGGCCAAGTATCTTCGTGCTTCCCCAGCCGTCAAAGTTGCCGCGGACAAGTCCGAGCACGAGCAGGAACAGGGATACGGAGAATGTGAGGAACCCGGCCCAGTCGACCCGGCGTGTGTTCGTCTGCGTCGAACGGTCGATCTTGTTCAACGTGACGAACACCGCGACCACACCGATCGGCACGTTCACGAAGAAAATCCACCGCCACCCGATACCGCTCGTGATCGCTCCGCCGATGAGCGGCCCAACGGCAACTGCGGCACCAAGCACGGCGCCGTAGATCCCGAACGCAGTGCCGCGCTCCTTGCCGTGGAACGCAGACGCAATGAGGGCGATGGACGTCGCGAACATGGCCGCGCCGCCGATGCCTTGCACGGCACGTGAAAAGTTGAGCATGTTCGACGATGTGGCCAGGCCACAGATCAGGGAGGACAGCGAGAAGATCACCAGCCCGACAGTGAAGATGGTCCGGCGACCGAACATGTCGCCGAGCACCCCACTGGTCAGCAGGAAAGCCGCCAGGGTGAGCGAATAAGCATCAACTACCCACTGGAGGTCGCTAAAGGAGGAGTGGAGCGAGCGTTCGATCGACGGCAGCGCCACATTGACAACGGTGATATCCAGGAGAAGCATGAACGTCGCCGTACACACGGCTATCAACGTCCACCACTTGCGGTCGAGCGCAGGCATGTTCGGCTCCAATCTGGTAGCACGTCCGGTGCTTGGGGTATTACGATCCGATACGTATCGTATCGTAATGGGTTGGTCAGGCGCAACCGAATTTCAGGGCCGGCGGTGCATCCCTACAGCTCTATACCCGGAGCCTCCGACGCCGCCACGG
>DATKHZ010000321.1:0-3445 GCA_035509995.1 Acidimicrobiales bacterium
TGAGCGCCTGGCCAGGCGACGGCTCCCCGTTCCGCCTCGCGCCACCAGGCGCTGAACTCCTCGGCTGGGAGCGGGCGGCACCAGTAGAAGCCCTGGCCAACGTCGCAGCCCATGGCGGACACCTGCGCCGCGAGGTGCTCGGAGCTGACCCCTTCGGCAATAACCCGCAAACCCATCGCATGGCCCATGTCGATGACAGCCTGGACCACAGGTGCCGAGTCGTCGTCAGGAGTGCCCAGCCGTTCGATGAAGCAACGGTCGATCTTCAGGGTCGACACCGGGAGGGTGTGCAAATAGGCGAGGGATGAATACCCGGTGCCGAAGTCGTCGATTGCCACCCTTACCCCGAGTTCCTGGAACGTTTTCAGTGCCTCTCTGGTCGAGGCGCTTTGAGTCATGACAGCGGATTCCGTGAGCTCGAAGCAAACGCGAGCAGGGTCGACCCCATAGCGGGAGAGTACGTTCCTGATCACGTCGGACGTGTCGGGTTCGTCCATTTGGCGGGCCGAAAGATTGACTGCGAGCACGTTTAGACGAGGCCCGTTGACCTCTGCATCCCACGATGCCAACTGGGCCACGGCCTGCTCGAACACCCAGGCGCCGATGGCGTTGATCATCCCCGAGTCCTCGGCAACAGGGATGAACTCCAAAGGCGGGACCATCCCACGCTTTGGGTGGTGCCATCGGATGAGGGCCTCGGCGCCAAACGGCATCCCGTCCGGCAGCGATAACCCGGCCTGGTAGTACACCTCGAACTGACGTCGTTTCAATGCCAGGCGAAGATCGGACTCGAGCGCCAGGCGCGTGACGGAGCGATGGTGGAAGTCGTCGTTGAAAAACTCGTAACGGTCCCGGCCGGCCTCTTTGGCCCGGTACATCGCCGTCTCGGCGTCTCGAGCGACGGTCGCCGCCACGGCCTTGCAACCAGGCACGACGACACCGATGCTCCCGGTCACGGTCAAGCTGTGACCACCACAACGAAGAGGGGACTGCACCAGGCCCATCAGCCTTTTTGCCACATTGACCGCGTCAGCTACCTCGTGTACGTCCCGGATGATGAGGACGAACTGGTCACCACCGAACCGCGCCACGGTCTCGCCCACCCGTAGGGCCCGCCGCAGACGCGCGGCAGTTTTTTTCAGGACTTCGTCGCCAGCGTCGTGGCCCAGGCTGTCGTTCACCACCTTGAACCTGTCCAGGTCAAGGCAGAGCACCGCGATCTTGGGATTGTCGCCGCGGCGCGGCGCCAGCTCCTGGGCGAGACGGTCGAGAAACAGGTCGCGGTTGGGCAAATCGGTGAGCGTGTCGTAGAAGGCCTGGTGAGCGAGCCTGTCTTGCGCCTCGACCTCCTCGGTGATGTCCGAGATCGTCGTCACCCGGGAGCTGTCCGGGCCCTTGTCCATCGGTGCCGCGCATACACGGACGTGGCGGACCGCCCCGTCTGGGCGCTGGATCCGGAAGGTCACCTCAGCGACGGCGCCAGTCAGGCGAGCACGGTCGAAGAAAGCCACCACCCCGGCGACGTCGTCAGGATGCAGGACGTCGGTCCAAGCGCCCGAGATCAGCGTCTCGACGCTGACCCCGCAGATCTCGGCCGCCCGGGGGTTGGCAAAGGTTATTTCGCCCCGTAGGCTCTCTACGATGCCGATAGGGGCTGACTCCGCCAGTACCCGAAAACGCTCCTCGCTGGACTCGAGCGCGGTGCGCAGCGCGTACACGGCGCTCTCATGATCGTTGGGCGGCCCGGCAACCAGCTCTTGCGAGGTGGTCACGACCGCCTCACCGTGATCGGAAACACAACTGGCACCCTTTTAGCATCGGGCACACAGAGCGGGACTTTACCGGCCCGGTTGGCAGCACAGCTCCGGAACATCGGCCGCGACCGACGTGTTCTTTGGAAGAGGTACCCGAGAAGGAGAGGAAGACGATGACAACTGAAAGGGCGGTCCTTGCGGGCGGCTGTTTTTGGGGGGCGCAGGAGCTACTGCGCAAACGCCAGGGCGTGATATCGACACGGGTCGGGTACTCAGGGGGCGACACCCCAAACGCGACCTACCGCAAACACGGCGACCACGCCGAGGCCGTGGAGATCCTCTTTGACCCTGATGTGATCTCGTTCCGGGAGTTGTTGGAGTTCTTCTTCCAGGTGCACGACCCCACTACGAAGAACCGCCAAGGCAATGACCTGGGACGAAGCTACCGGTCGGCAATTTTCTATACGAGCGACGAGCAAAAGCGCGTCGCTCTCGAGACGATCGCAGATGTTGACGCATCGGGCCTGTGGCCCGGGAGGGTTGTCACTGAGGTCGCCGCGGTCGGGCCGTTCTGGCTCGCCGAGGAGGAGCACCAGGACTACCTACAGAAATACCCGAACGGTTACACCTGCCATTTCGTGAGGCCCGGTTGGGCCCTCCCGAAGCGCTCGGCAGGCTGAGACGCGCTACGCAGCGCTTCGGCTCGAGCGGGGCAGCCTGGCGATCGCCGTTTGCGACAAACTGGCGCCAAGTAGGGAAGGTTAGACGGCCCGAAGGAAGTCGATGGGTTTGTACGAGCCGCCGAGCACGTACCCGGGGCTCTCCATGCCGAGGACCCGTTCGAGCACCGTTGCGTAGACCTTGCGGAAATCCGTCGTGTAGATCAGGTTGCCGTACGGGTCCAAGTGGGTGAAGCTCGGCGTGGCCCCGTAGAACCCTCCCTTTACGCCCGGGCCGACGACGAGCACAACGCTTGCGGAACTGTGGTCCGTACCAGCGCTCGCATTGACCCTGGTCGTGCGGCCGAACTCGCTGTAGATCACCACGACGGGGCTCCTGCCCGGCACCGCGGTCGGGAACACGCTCATGAAACCCTCGATCGCCGCATCGAGCGAGCTGAGCAGCCCGGCGTGGTTGTCGGCCTGAGCAGAGTGCGTGTCGAAGCCACCCCAATCAACGCTGTACACGCTGGTCGGGAGCCCGTACCTGATCAGGTCCGCCACGATGTCCAGCTGGTTGCCAATGTCGCCCGCGTTGCGGCCCGAGGTAGCCGCCTCGGTCCTCTCATGGCTCAGAGCCGCGGCGGCCTTGCTGCCAACGGTCAGCAGGTTCTTACCGGAGGTCGCTTGCTCGGCTTGAATTCCCAGCTCGCCCGGGAAGGTGCTCATCAACTGGCGGTATGCGGCACTGAACTGCGGGTTCTGCCCCGGCAGCTGGTCGCCAGGCGAAGTCGAGTCGACAAGGGAGCACGCCTGTTGCTTGGCCCCGACCAGCACCGGTGGCAGGTTCGGCCCGATCGACAGGGCCCGGAACGGGTCGGAGCCGGTGGCATCGAGCCAACGGCCCAGCCAACCCGTGCTCGGGTCCCCGGATAGCTGGGCGGTCTGCCAGATGTAGCTGGACTGGAAGTGACTGAAGTTAGGGTCGGGGTACTCGACGCCGCTGATGATGGCGACCTTGCCCTCCTTCCA
>DATKHZ010000322.1:0-3868 GCA_035509995.1 Acidimicrobiales bacterium
TAGGCGTGTAGGGCACAGCTTTCCCCTGGCACGCCGCAAGGAACGGCGGCAGGCTGGCTTCCATTTGCCCACCGTAACGCCGGGGGCTACTTGCAGCGAGCTCGCCGGCCGAGCAGAGTGGACTGTTTGCCCTATGGCTCACCCTGACCTGCCTGCGGAGCAGGCCTACATTGACCGGGCTTACGAACGCCTTGAGGCTGTCCGTGCCGAGACGGAGGCTCAACTGAGGGAGGCGTTCCGCGAAAGAGGGGGGACGTTCCAGTCGTTCACCGAGCGTGACATCCGGGTGCGCAACGGGCTGAACCGCCTCGAGAAGCTGCAACTGGGGCGGGAGGCGCTGATCTTCGGGCGCATCGACCGAGCCCACAGCGACGCCGACGCTGCGCCAGCCGGCGCCGCTGCCCCCACCGGCGCTCTTGCCGACGCCGACGCCGGCCCGGTGGGAGAAGACGGCAGGCACGAGACTTTCCACATCGGGCGGCTGGCTATTTCGGACGCGGAACACGAACCCCTCGTCGTGGACTGGAGGGCGCCGGTCGCCGAGCCGTTCTACCGTGCGACGGGTGCGCGCCCCATGGGCCTGCGCCGGCGCCGCCATTTCTTGACCGACGGCCGCCGTGTCATCGACCTCGAAGACGAGCTCTTCGCGCAGGGCGATGGAACGGGAGGGGCCGAAGCGCTCGGGCTGGCTGGTCCGAGCGTGCTGCTGGCGGCTCTCGCGCGAGCCCATACCGGGCGGATGCGCGACATCGTCGCCACGGTCCAGGCCGAACAGGACGAGATCATCCGAGCTCCGCTCACGGGCGCTCTGGTTGTCCAAGGGGGGCCCGGGACCGGCAAGACCGCCGTGGCGCTCCACCGTGCGGCTTACCTCCTGTACACGTACCGTTTCCCGCTCGAGGTGCAAGGGGTGCTCGTGGTCGGGCCGAACCCGACCTTTCTGCGGTACATCGATCAAGTGCTGCCGTCGCTAGGCGAGACGGGCGTCGAGCTCTCGACAGCGTCCGGCCTGTACAAACGAGCGCGGCCGGTGGCCGCCGAGCCGTCCGACGTGGCGCGCCTGAAGGGCGACCCCCGCATGGCCCAGTTCATCAGACGGGCCGTCCACCAGCGGGAACGGCCGCTGCGAAAGACCGCCGAGATCCCCTACGGCCGGGCTGTCCTCACGCTTACTCCTGAGGCTTCCGCCGAAATAGTGGCCGCTGCTCGGCGCCGGTCCGGCACGCACAACGTCCGCCGCCGCGCGGTCGAGACGCTTCTTTGGGAGCACCTTGCCGGTGAATTGGAACGTCGCGCCGAGGCCAACGCGGCTCGTTCGGGTGCCGACATCGAGATTGTCCTCGAGGCGACGGGCGCCGGGGAAGATCTCGAGGAACTCCTTGAAGCCCGTCCCGCGGGCGCTCGCCCCGCCGAGGTCGGTGCCGAACTACGCCGCCGGCCAATGGTCGCCGAACTGCTCGAGCGAATGTGGCCCCGGTTGACCCCCGAAGCCCTGTTGCATGACCTCTTCGGGGCTAAGCCGTTGATCGAGTTGGCCGGCAAGGGGGCCCTTAGCGCCAGGGAGTTCGACCTCCTCTACCGGCCGCGGAGCGCGTCCCTCGAGGAGGTCCATTGGACACAGGCCGACATCGCCCTTCTCGACGAGGCGAGCTGGTTGCTCGGCCCGCAGCGCGCCGGGCCGCCGAACGAGCAGCCCAACCGGACTTATGGCCACATCGTTGTCGATGAAGTTCAGGACCTTTCCCCGATGGAACTGCGCATGGTGGGCCGCCGCTCTCTGTCTGGCTCCATGACCCTTGTCGGCGACATAGCTCAGGCGACCGGCCCATGGGCGCCGGCGTCCTGGGACGAGTTGATGGCTCATGTGCCGCGCCGGCGCGAGTGGCGTCTGGTCGGCCTTTCGGTTAGTTACCGGGCTCCCGCCGAGGTGATGGCGCTGGCGCGGCGCGTCCTTGCCGTCGCGCTGCCCGGGGTCTCGCCACCAGAGCCGGTGCGCCACACGGGGCAAGCCCCCAGGTTCCTGTCGCTCGGCCCCCACCCAGAGCCTGGGGATGCAGGCGTCGGGCTCGGCGGGAATGTCGGCAGCAATGATGCTGCCTGGCTGTCGCTCATTGGCAGGACCGTCGCCGAAGAGGTCAGTGCTGTTGCGGCCGCGCGGGGCCGGGACGACGACGGGAGCGTGGGTGTCCTCGTGCCCGCCGCGCTACTGGCAGATGTCAGGTCGGCCCTGGCAGGCGAGGGCATTGTCGGGGGTGAGGTCGGCGCCGGAGCCCTCGACACCCAGGTCAGCCTGCTCGCGCTGGGTGATGCCAAGGGCCTCGAGTTCGACTCGGTCGTCGTCGTCGAGCCCGCCGGGATAGTCGCCCAATCGCCGTCGGGTATGCGCGCTCTTTATGTGGCCCTCACCCGCTGCACGCGCCGCCTCGCGATCGTGTACCGGGAGCCTTTGCCAGCCCCGCTGCTCCCGGTCGATGGCTCCGACTGAGGCTCCGACTAGGGCCCTCCCCAGAGCTCCGACCAGGTCGCCGACTAAAAGAATTCGGGCATCCAGGGAACGGGGCCGGCGAAGAGACCCGACAGGAACGGTACCCGCTCGTCATCCTCGTCGAGCGCCCCCACTACAACCAGATCGGCGGGAGACGCGAAGCCCGTGTAGAGAGCCGAGAAGAGGCCGATCGGCAACGGCTTTCCTGTGCCCTGCCCCTGAGCAGCCGTCGCCGGGTCGACTTGCTCTACGCTGACCCGGCCCGCCTCGGCCTGGACCAGCCAGGGCCCGGCGTTCTCAGGGAAGAGATTGTCGTCGACCTGTATGACTGCTTCCCCGGACACCTGCGGGTACCCCCTCGAGCGAAGGGCCAGAGGTACGTCGAGCACGCGGGTCATCCAGCGTGTCAGCTCCGACTTCACCGAAAAGCCGTGGCTCCCGATGGCCAAGCCCATTGGCGAGGTGCTGGGCGGGCCGTACCAAGCGAGGTCTTGTGCCGCGTTCTCGAAGCCCCGGAAGTAACCGAGCAAGGCCTGCAAGGCGCGAGGGTTATCGAAGACGAGGTGGTTGCAGACGGCCCTGTAGCCGCCCTGCCGCCAGCCACCCGGGCCCCACGGTTCCAGGTAGTAGCTGGCATAGCCGGCCAGAGCTTCGCCGTCGGGCACGACCACCGCACGCGGCAGAGCCGTGTCGCTCTTTGGGGCGAGGACGTGGTCGCGCCACCAGTCGCGATCGGGCGATTGAACCGGGCCGTTGTGGGGCGAGGCGAAGCGCGAAAAAGACTTCATCACCTGGTCCAGGTCCTTGGCCTCCATTTGCCTGACGTCGCCGCGGCCGGTCGGGAGGTCCGCGATAGGAGCGCTGAACTGCAGCCGTACCCCCCCGAACTCGTACCCCAGGCTCCGGTACAGAGCCGGCGCGGTCGGGTAGAGGACGCTGATGGCTCGCCCGCCGGCCCGTTCTTCTCGCAGTAGGGCGCGCAGCACCGCCGAAGCCATGCCCCTGCCGCGGTACTCGGGCAGAGTTGCCACCGTGGCGACCCCAGCGCAGGAGGCCCGCCGGCCGCCAAACCACTGCTCGAAGGCGATCGCCCTTGCCGAGGCGACGGGGAGATCTCCGTCGTATGCGCACAGCATGTGCCGGAGCTCGGCGCCCTCAGGGCTCCTGCGGAAATTGAACGCGAAGCCGAGCAGCGATGCGACCGCCTCACGGTCCGCCTCGCCCGCTGGGCGTATCTCAACCACGAAAGCAAAACTACTGGTGCGGCGAGTGGCGTTGTTGGTTGCGCCGGAGGGCCGCTGACCGGTAGCTCTTGACGAGGCTCATTACCGGAGCCACCTGGGCGGGGGGCTACCCCGGCTACTTGCTCCTAGACCAGTGCGG
>DATKHZ010000323.1:0-4033 GCA_035509995.1 Acidimicrobiales bacterium
CGCGGGTTGCTCCTGCTGTTTTGCGCCGAGGCGAAGTGCTGCTGGTGGTGCTCATTTCCCAGGCGGCTATCGGTTACACCCAGTACCTGAGCGGGGACCCGGTGCTGCTCGTCGGGGTGCACATTGCGGGGGCTACCACCCTCGTGATCGCGATGGTCGCTTTCAACCTGGGGCTTTACGCGCGCGAGCCTCTGCACAAGGTGCAAACTGTAAAAGGGGAGCCGGAGAGCGCCCCTCTGCTGGCCAGGATCTAGAAAAGTGCCGGCCAGGATCTAGAAGAGGTGGGACATGGCTTCTGCTGCGCCGGTTGAGGTGAAGGAGCCGGAACGCTCCGAGATGACCGACCTGGCCAGGCCATGGAAAGTCATCGTTTGGAACGACCCGGTCAACCTCATGAGCTACGTGACCTTCGTACTCCAGAAGTTGTTCGGTTACAGCAAGGAGAAGGCTCACAAGCTCATGATGGACGTGCATACCAAGGGAAAGGCGGTCGTATCGGGGGGTTCGCGGGAGAGGTCAGAGCTCGATGTCTTCAGGCTCCACGAGCACGGGCTTTGGGCGACGATGGAGCAGGACAGCTGAACACGCCGGAGTGGCAGCTGCCAGTGCGGCGCTCCGGCCCTGGGTGCTACGAAGTTGCTCTCAGCGCCGAGAACCGCGAACTGCTCCGGACATTGCCGGGACAGTTGCGCGCTGCCGTAGCCGCGAACCCGAAAGACGCCGCCTTCAGGCGTCTTTTCCCACCTGCTTACGCAAACGACCAAGCGGCGGAGCAAGAGTACCGCCGCCTTGTCGGGCCGGAGCTCGACCAGAGCCGGGCCCTTGCCTTCGACACCCTTGCCAATACCGCTGATGCCACGGAACTTTCGGAGGAGGAGCTCGACTCCTGGGTGCGAGCCCTCAACGACATCCGCCTGTGGTTGGGAACTTTGCTTGACGTCCGCGAGGACCAAACCGACGACGACCCGGAAGACCCGCCGCATTTGCTATACCACCTACTTACCGAGATACAAGGCCTCGCGGTCGAGGCCCTGCTAGGAGATGAATGATGGACTTGGACGACGCACTCGAACACTTCCGCCACAACCACCGGGCCGTACTTGCTACCCGGCGCCGCGACGGCCGCCCGCAAATGTCCCCTGTCGTCCAGGCAGTGGGAAATGACGGCCGCATTCTTGTCTCCACGCGTTCGCCGGCGGTCAAGGTCCACAATATCCAATTGGATCCTCATGTCTCTGTCCTGGCCATCCAAGATGGTTTTTTTGGTCAGTGGGTACAGGTCGACGGCGTTGCCAAGATCGTCCAGATGCCTGATGCGATGGCGTTGTTGCGCTTCGCGTATATCCAGATTTCCGGCCAGCACCCGGACTGGGAGGAATTCGAGCGGGACATGCTCGCGCAGCACCGTGTGGCGATTGCCATACAGCCGCAGAGCGCTGGGCCCGACATCCGCGGTTAAGTGCCTGCGGTACCTGTGCCTAGGCGTGCCTGCCGCCGGAACGAAGCCCGTACCTGTGCCTGCCGCCAGCACGAAGCGTGTACCTGTGCCGGGGATCCTGAGTAGCGGCCAGCGGTAGCGGCTACGAACATGGCGCGTCTGCTCGCGATCATGGGCTCGGGTGAGACCACCCCGACCATGGCCAAAGTCCACCGGCAGCTGTTCGAACGGCTCGAGCCAGCGCCTGTGCCGGCCGTCGTGCTCGACACGCCGTACGGTTTTCAGTCGAACGCACACGATATTTCGGCCCGTGCCGTTGCCTATTTCCGCGAAAGTGCCGGCAGGTCCGTGGCAGTCGCGTCCATGTCGCGCACCATGGGTGTCCCCCCTGTGGCCCTCGAGGCTGGCCTGGCGCGTGTTGCCGAGGCCCGCTGGGTGTTTTCCGGGCCGGGGAGCCCGACCTATGCCCTCGCGCAATGGCGCCCGACCATCGTGCCCAGCTTGCTGGCTGAGAAAATTTCTGATGGCGGCTGCATCGTTTTTTCTTCTGCTGCCGCCCTTACCCTGGGCCGCTGGACCGTCCCCGTGTACGAGATCTACAAGGCAGGGGAGGACCCGGCATGGGCCGACGGACTAGACCTGCTCGGCCCCCTCGGGTCGACAGTGGCGGTGGTGCCCCACTTCGACAATGCAGAAGGCGGCACCCACGACACCCGGTACTGCTATCTCGGCGAGGAGCGCCTCCAGGTGATGGAAGCTCAGCTGCCACCGGAAGGCTGGGTCCTCGGGGTCGACGAGCATACGGTTTGCATCTTCGATTTCGGCTCCGGCAGTGTAAGCGTCTCCGGGCTCGGTGCTGTCACCGTCCGGCGCCACGGCAGCTCGGCCGTTGTCGCCTCCGGACGGACATTGTCGATCGAGGAGCTCGTCGACATTGCAGCCTCTCTCCCGACTGCCTCGGGGAGCGACCCGGGTGTGCACGGTACCGGCGTCACCGGTCCCGTCCTGGCCAGCTCTGTCGTCTCCGGCGGCGGCGCCCCTGGCACGCCCGCCCCCGAGCTGGTCAGAAGCCCCCTCTTGGCCGAAGTCCGGCGCCTCACCGCCGCATTTGACACCGCCGTCGCTGGGCGCGACGCCGAGGTGGCGACGGAAGCCGTGCTCGAACTGGAGGCCACCCTGCACGCCTGGTCGGCCGACACGTTCCAGTCGGACGAGCTCGACCGGGCCCGGGCGGCTCTCCGGCGAATGGTCGTCCGCCTCGGCGAGCTCGCCGCTCCCGGGCTCCGTGACCCCCGTGAGGTACTGGCTCCTTGGGTGGAGGCACTCTTGGTCGAACGGGTCGAGGCGCGCCAGAGCGGCCGTTTCGCTGATGGGGACCGCATCCGGCAACGCCTTGAGGACTTTGGCGTGGAGGTGCGGGACACTCCCGGCGGCACCGACTGGAGCCTTGCAGCGAAAGCCGGCGCCTAAACCGCAAAAAGCCTGCCGCGGTCGGGTCGGGCCGCTGGCGGGGCCGGTCGAGGCATGCTGGTGAGATGCCGAGCGCGACTCACGAGGGCCAATCGCGTGTGCGCCCCTACCGCGAGGGCGACCTGGAGGCGATCTATGAAATCTGTACCCGCACCGGAGACCACGGCGGGGATGCCACCGGTAAGTTCGAAAACCCCCGACTGTTGGCCGACATCTTCGCCGGTCCCTACCTCTACCTGGAACCGAGCTTGGCGTTCGTCCTCCCGGACGGCGCCGATCGCCCGGTCGGTTATGTCCTGGGGACGGCCAACACGGCCGGGTTCGTAAGCGCGTACCGAGAGAAATGGGTGCCCCAGTTGGTGTCCCGCTACCCCGTCCCGAGGCCGGGCGTGCCGGTGCGGGACGCCGAACTGCTGGAGGCTTTTCACCGGCCCGAGCGCATGCTGCACACCGGGATCGACGATTTCCCGGCCCACCTGCACATCGACATCCTGCCGTCGCACCAAGGCCAGGGGAGCGGACGCCGCCTAATCGAGACGTTCATGGACGCCGCCGCTGTCGCCGGTGCCCCTGGCGTCCACGTCACGGTGGCCCTGGCCAACGCCCGCGCTCACGGGTTCTACCTGCGAGTTGGGTTCAAGCCTCTCCCCATCGCTAGCGAGGGGCCGGTCCTGCACTACGGTCGCCGGACCGCGCTTAGCCCTTTGGTCTCCGCTCAGCCAGGCTGATGAGGCCCCTCGGCCAGGAGAATGTGGCTGATGAGCCCCGGCCGCGAGAATAGTGACTGGGGCCTTAGGTCGAGAGCCGGCGCCTAAACTCCAAAGGGCCCGCCCCCATCGTCTAGCGGCCTAGGACACCGCCCTTTCAAGGCGGCGGCACGGGTTCGAATCCCGTTGGGGGTGCTGCGTAGCCTTGACCTCATTAGCTGGACGGCGAGGAGGCCACTGGCACGCTATTGCCCGACAGGTGAGCCTCAGGTACAGCGGCTCTTCGGAATCTAGCGGGGTGAGGTGTCTCATCTGACGACGATCGAGCCGAGGACCCGCCAGTTGGGCTTGCCTGCGTAGAGCAGTGCCCGTATGCGGTAGTTGTCGAAGTTCCTGAACCCAAAGCCAGTCCTTTTGA
>DATKHZ010000324.1:0-4254 GCA_035509995.1 Acidimicrobiales bacterium
CAGCGTGTGTGGGGACACGATCTGAACGTTGCGGTGTTCGCCTCCCTCGTCTACATACATGTGGACGGTTGTACCCGCTCCTTTAGCGCCGCCGGCGAACTTCAAGATGTGGACACCCACGGCAAAGTCTGGCACCCCATCAAGGGCGGCGAATGGTGAGTCAAATTTCGGTGTAAAGAATCCGCTCTCATCATGACCAGTTATCTTCACTCCAAGTCCAGCCATCTTGGCCCCGAGCCCTCTGGCACTTTCGGCAGCCTGCCGGAAGACTTCAGCACATTCCTTGGTTGTGAGTTTTGTTGAGAAGACGACGCCTTTCTGTCCCATTTATCCTCCTTTCGTAGTAGAAATTGGCCGCTGAGACGCACGACCGTCGTCAAACCGGGCCAACGAGCCACTGTACACTTGCGGCTACCCGCGGCGCTAACCACCTGGACAATTGGCGGGTCCACAGCGTTCTTGCCGCGGCGGAGCTGGAGGGAGCCCCAGACAGCGACGGCGCCATACAATGCTGTTTGGAATCGGGGCCGTAGCGACCCATCAATGCCTGAGGGGGGCGCGTTTATGTGGTCCATATCAAGCGTCTTGACAGCCCGGCCTGACGCCTCGGTACACGGAGCTGCGGCTACCATGCTGTCGGCTCGCCGTTGGTGACAAAGCTTTGTAACAGGAAATGGCGAGGGTTCGCATCTTCTGAGCCATACCCCGCCAGCTTGCGAGCGACCGGCTGAGGGGGCCCCCAAGCGTTCAAATGTCCCGCTGTCCCACGTTGCCTGGAGCAACTTAGCTGCGAACTCACCATGTATTGGGCTGGAACTGAGCCACTTCAGTAGCTCCGGCATGATTATATGAGCCTCGAGCGCAGCGTCCTGTATGACCTTGATCACATGCCGTTGCCGTATCGTGAGCTAGCTGCTGATTGCTAGTTGGACCGAGTCTTGCGGCACTGCGCCTCGGCAGCTCCACCCGGACCTCCCACCAAATAGCTCGGGGCGGCGCCTCTGGCGGCAGCCGCCGTTTGGGCGACCACTCTGGCGGGCTTCAGCCTGTCGTTGTCCATACCGCGAGCCTAAGACTCAGCGGAGTTGATGTCTTGTAGACTGCCCTCCCCGTCCCGACAATTGATGCCCAGTTCCTGAACGCGAGACCAAACGCTCAACTATTTCTGCGATTGACCACTGTTCTGGGGGAGTGGAGGGAGCCAGACTTGGCCAAGGTGGGTACCACTGATCAGCAACGCGGTCCCGGCCCGGCCCCGGGCAACGGCATCAACGGGCATTCGCGACTGGCGACGAAGTGACCAGTTTGTGCTGGCATGTTTGGGCAAGAGGCCACGGTCGACGGTGGTCGACCGGACTGTGACATCCATCTCTCCGGCCAAGGCGGAAATAGCTTTCAGGGTCGCCAAATGGGCGACGCCAGGAAGAACTAGCTTGTGGGTGAATAAGGTTAGGAACCCGTCGGCGCTGGGACCCCAGCGAGCGCGGGCTTGGGACAGGTCCTGCAGGCAGGCCATCACAACTAGGCCCTGGCTGCCGCCTTCGGCAATAGTGGAAGCAAGGTCTGGGAGGGGCGCGATGTGGGCCACCTCGTCCAGGGCGAAGAACATAGGCGGCGAGTAACGCGTTCGGTAGGCAGCGGTCCTTATCTGGTCGAGTAGGCAGACCACCAACGGCGCGTGCAACGCCTGGCTCGTCGACGGGGCGCATATATAAATGGTGTCGGTGCTAGAAGCGAAGGCCCCGACGTCGAAGTTGGGGAAGCGGGCCGCGCCCAGGGCGGCGTCGGTACGGTAAGTAGCGAGGAGACTGTCGGCGGTTGAGAAAATGCCCGAAAGCTCTCGTGAGTCGGTGTGGGCAATCCCGTCGAGCAAGTTCGCCGCTAGGCGCGACCCGTGATCGTTCAATATGGAAATGGGAGCGATGAGCTCCCGGCGGTGTAGCCATGACAGCACGCCGGCGAGGTCCCCGTCGACACGGGCGGCGGCGTGCAGGAGCGGCGCAAGTAGGGCCTGGGCACGCTCCACCCAATGTGCGTCGTGGGCGCCTTGGTTCGGCCTCCCGGCTGTAGCAATTGAGTGCGCACGTTGCACGGCTGCGTCCCAAACCTCGCAGCCGACCAAGGGGGACCATCTCAGTTCCTTGGCACCTTGGGGCACCGGCGTCGTACCGCTTGGGTCCCATAGCCATATGCGCCCGAGGCGCCCTCGAGCCGATGCTGTCAAGGCCAGCACGTCTGGCTTCGTGGAGGTGACAACGGCGGGGCCGGAATGGGAGAGAACGGCGAAGGCGAGGAGCCTTGAAGTCTTTCCGGAACGCGGTGGCCCGATAACCAGTGCGTGCTGGTCGGGCCTCGCACGCACTGGGCCTTTGGTGCCCCAACCGAGGTATAGGCCGGTTGGGACCGGGCGTGGTGTTGACCGTCGAGGTGGGTGGAGAGCGTGGCGGACTATGGCTGGGAGGTTCATCTCGCTAGTCCCCTTTCGATGTCGAGCGATCGTTGGTGGTCGAGCAATGCGAGCTGGGCCACTTCCCACGCCCGGCGCTGCACCGGCTCGACAGGTCGAGCGCCGAGAGCATCGGCGTGGTCGGAAATGCCATAGGTGGCGCGATAGGAGGCGAGGTGGGATGCCTGTTCGGCCCAACGCTCGCGGTCTTGGCCAGCCAACGGGGGCTGGCCGAGAGCTTCGGTTGCCCAAAGAGGAGGGTCGGCCAGGAGTGCCCGCGGCGATAATGCCCGGACAGCTGGGGTGGGCATCTCGTGGGACGACGGCAGCTGGTCCATGGCCAGCTGGTGGGCACGGGAACCTTCCAGGCCTCGGACGAGGTGGCCGAGACGGTCGTCAATTTCTCGTCCGGGGTCAGGGGCCACAACGAACAGCTCGTTCGACAGGCGCGCCCGCGACATCCCGACATATCCCGCCTCCCGGTACAGCTGGTCGGAACCGAGGAGGAATGCCCGATCGACTGTGGCCCCTTGGGCTTTATGGACCGTGCTAGCAAAGGCGTGCGTCAAGTGGCCGTCCTCGATGTAGGCGGCCGGGAGCTCGGTACCGTCCGCGAGGACGACTCCTGCGGGGCCGATCGATGCGACGGCGCCGGTCGTGCCGTTGCGGACACCAAGGCGCCGGTCATTGCGCAGGCACATGACCTGGTCGCCGGGGGCGAACTCGCGGCCGGCGAGGTGCAGGCGTTCCTCCCCGAGCAAGCCGGCCTTGTCCATACGAGCGCGGGCACGGGCGTTAAGGTCATCGACGTCGCTGCGGCGGAGGGCGTACATCATCGCCTCGTCACCGGCTTGGCGCGCTTGCCACCACGCGTCGACGAGCGCTTTTCGCGCTTGGTCGGCGGTAGCAGCCATGGTCACTCGTCCTGCGCGCTCGTAGGCCGAGACCGCGTCGACGACTGAGCCAGAACGCAGTTCGGCCAGAGCCTCCCGCTCCCAGGCTTCCTGCTGACGGCGGTTCTCGGTCAGCTCAATGGCCGGGAGATGGTCGGCCAGGGCAGCGAACGCTCCGCCGGCACCGACCTCTGGCAGTTGGCGGGGGTCGCCCACGGCCACCACCTGTGCCTCCCAGCGTTCGGCATGGGCGAGGAGGCGTGCGAGCTTGCGCGTCTCCACCATCCCGGCCTCATCGAGCACCACGATGGTGCGGGGAGCCAGGCCCGCAAGCGGCCCGGGCCGCTCTAGGTCTCCCAGGAGACGGTCGAGGGTGGTGGAAGGGATGCCGGCGCCGGACTGGAGCTCGGCGGCGGCGCGAGCCGCCAAGGCGGCGCCGATCACCCGGTGCCCAGCGGCTTCCCAAGCCTCGCGGGCGGCGTCGAGGGCGAAGGTCTTGCCAGCACCGGCCCGGCCAACTACTACCTGCACGCCGGCACCGGAGCTGGTAACCGTGCTCACCATGTGACGCTGCTCATCGCTGAGCGTCTGGCGCTTGGCCAGTGCTTGTTCGAGGAGAGCCTCGGGCACGGCACGAAGACCGGCGCCAGCTTGGCGGCGGGCGCGCTCGAGGAGGTCCTCCTCTACACCGAGCAGTTCCCTCGTCGAGTACAGCTGCTCCCCGCTGCGGCCCACCCTGAGCGCAACCACCTCTTCCCGATGGAGAAGTTCGTCAGCCTGGGCGCACAGGGTAGCGATGGGCGCGCCCGAAATGTGGGCTGCGGCGAGCTCCTGGAGGACGCCACGGCGATCAAACGCCGAAGCCATGACCGTTAGGCCTCCGGGCGAGACCAGGTGGTCCATGAGGGCAGGGAG
>DATKHZ010000325.1:0-3409 GCA_035509995.1 Acidimicrobiales bacterium
AGTCGAGAGCTGCAGAACCGAACCTTCGGATGTCACGGACGGCCGGTAAGAGGTAGGGCAGAACAGCCGCCTGCTCTGCCCTCCGCTCGGGGCTGTAACTGAAGCCGGTCGCCACCAAAGCCGTCGCCAGGACGCTCCGCCCGCTGGCTACGTGGCAGGGGGACCCGTTGCACCAGGCGCCGCGACCAACTGCGCCAGTCCAGGTTTCCTGCCTGCTCACGTCCACCACGACGCCTACGACGGGACGGCCGTCGTACCGAGCTGCGAGAGAAACCGAGTATGCAGGCACATCAAAAAAGAAATTCGTGGTCCCGTCGAGCGGGTCGGCGACCCAGGACACCCGTGAAGTCCCTCCATAGGAGGTGCCCTCCTCGCCAACGAACGAATCAGACGGCCGGGCGGACCGCAGCTCTGAGACGATGTACGCTTCCGACGCCCTGTCAGCTTCCGAGACGAGGTCGGTTGGCGACGACTTGGTCGAGACTTCTTTGAGGCGAGCGGGCGAGTATTGACGGAGTACCTGCGCGGCCCCGGTCGCCACTTCCTGGGCGAGATGTTGAAGTTCGTCGAGCAGGTCCGCGGGGACGGCTGGGGCGGGTTCGTTCACCCCACCCTTCTATCACGAGGGCCGCAGCGGTATCGCCGGCCGGTCCGGGTTGCTGATCATAAGTGTCACATGCCTGGGTTAGCGTTGGGCCGTGAGCCTCGACGCCGGCGACGCAAGGGCCAGGCAGGATATCGGCCCGGTACCACGGCGCGCCCTGGCGATCTACGCCCACCCCGATGACCCCGACGTATCGTGCGGGGGCACCCTAGCCCGTTGGGCGGCGGCGGGTAGTGACGTCCACGTGTGCCTGTGCTGCGACGGGGGGAAAGGTTCCTTGGACCCGGGGACCGACGACAGCCGGCTCGTCCGGGAGCGGTACCGGGAGGTCGAAGCCTCGGGGCGGGTGCTCGGGGTCGCAGCCCACCACTGGTTCGGTTATCCCGACGGTGAGCTGGACGACAACGCCGAGCTACGGGGCCGCGTTGTCGCCCTGGTGCGCGAACTGCGGCCGGATGCAGTGTTAGCACCAGATCCCACGGCGGTTTTCTTCGGCTCCAACTACGTCAACCACAGGGACCATCGAATGGTGGGTTGGGCGGTCCTCGACGCTGTGTCACCGGCGGCCGCCAACCCCCACTACTTCCCTGCTTTGGGCTCTGCGCACCAGGTCCCGTTGCTTTATCTCTCGGGGACGCTTGAGCCGGACACCTGGGTGGACATCACCGAGACGATAGACACCAAGGCGGCGGCGCTTGCATGCCACGCCTCCCAGCTCGGCGAGGGGGGCGAGTGGCTGCGCCGTGTGGTCGGCCAACGCGCCGAAGAGGCTGGCCAGGACGCCGGAGTGCAGTATGCCGAAGCGTTCCGCAAGGTGGTCCTCGGTTGAGCACGCGCTGGGTCCTGCACGTCGACATGGACGCCTTCTTTGCGGCAGTCGAGGTCAAGGAGGACCCGACGCTGTCCGGCAAGCCGGTGGTGGTTGGTGGCACCGGCCCCAGAGGCGTCGTTGCCTCGGCGAGCTATGAGGCGCGGGGGTTCGGGGTCCGTTCGGCTATGCCCGGGGGGGAGGCGCGGCGGCTATGCCCCAAGCTGGTGTTCCTGCCTGCCCGTTTCGATCTGTACCACCACTACAGCGAGCTCCTCCACGCCGTGCTGCAGACCTTTACACCGGTGGTGGAAGGCATCGGGCTGGACGAAGCTTTTCTCGACGTGAGCGGCAGTGCGAGCCTGTTCGGCACACCAGCGGAGATGGCTGCTCAAGTACGCGGGCGGGTGTCGGCGGAGCTCGGTCTCGCATGCTCGGTGGGGGCGGGGCCAAACAAGCTCGTTGCCAAGTTGGCGTCGAAGGCGGCCAAGCCACGGGCCTCCAAGCGCGGGCCGTCGCCCGGGCCTGGGGCCGTGGTGGTGAGCGAGGGCGAAATGCTCGACTTCCTCTGGCCGATGAGAGTCGAAGCCCTCTGGGGTGTCGGCCCCGCCAGCGGTGAGCGGCTCCGCAACCTTGGTGTAACGACGGTGGGCCAGCTAGCGGCGCTGCCCGAGGCTGCAGTTGTGGCCGCGCTCGGGAAGGCGGCAGGGGAAACGGTTCACGCCCTGGCATGGGGGCGGGACGCTCGCGCCGTTGTGGCAGATCGGGAGCTCAAGTCGATCGGCCACGAGGAGACCTATCCCACCGACGTGGTGGACCGGGACGAACTGGAGCGCCGGCTGGTGTTGCTCGCAGACTCCGTTGCTGCTCGTGTCCGCCGCCACGGCGTAGTTGCTCGTACGCTGACGCTCAAGTTCCGTTATGGCGATTTCACGACCCTTACCCGGAGCCACACGTTCGCCACTCCGCAGATGAGCGGGCCAAGTTTGTGGACGGCCGCAAAGGTCCTTCTGGGCTCTTTGGAACTGAAAAATGGGGTCCGCCTTCTTGGCCTCAGCGCATCCGGGCTGGTCCCAGCCAAATCGGCGCCCGGCGAGCAGCTCCAGCTGGAGCTGAGCGCAGCGCCTCCAGGGTCATCAGACGATATGGAGCCCCTACAAGCGAACGCTGAGGCCCAGGAGCCCATTGCCGTGAATGTCACCACCGCGGCCGGACATGAGCGATCGGGGAGTAGGCCAGTTCCAGGTTGGGACCGGGCGAGCCAGGCAATCGACGCGGTGCGCGCCCGCTTCGGCGAAGCCGCCGTCGGCCCGGCCACCTCTCTTGGTGAAAAGCCCCGCGCCCCTAGCCAGTACGATCGCAGCCCGAGCTCCCGGGAGCGCTAAGCCGTCCCAAGGGCGCCACGTGACCGAGCCGGGGCAAGCCCCTTCGCCGCCGCTCTGACAACTTCTGGCCACAAAGGGATGTGCTGGGCCAGTGCTTGGCTATATGTTCCACGTGTGAGATCTGGGCGACTGAGATCCTTTTCAGGCAGATCAAGCAGTAGGACGCTACCCCGTTGGGCCGTCGCCTTGAGTGCCGCAGCGTCAGTCGTTGCCCTCACGGGCGCCGAGAGCCCTCAGCTGGCGCCCCCTCAGCTAGCGCGCACTCAACTAGCGCGCCCTCAGCTCGCCCGCACTCATAGTTCTAGTTCCGCCACCGGGAACCTGCCCAGAGGCGAGACGCTCTACACCAGCGGCACCGCCACCTCGCCGCCCAGCAACTTCAACCCATTGGACCTGAGCCGTGCTTACACGGGCACCCAGGGTTTGCTCTACGAGCCGCTGTTCCTTTACGACCCGGTCCGCGGGCGGTTCATCCCGTGGTTGGCCACCAGCGGAACCTGGCAGGGCCCGACGACGTACCAGCTCCGGGTCCGCAGGAACGTGGACTGGACGGCGAGCCCGAGCGGAACGGTAAAGGGGGGCCTCAGCGGGGCCGACGTTGCCTACACCATT
>DATKHZ010000326.1:0-3690 GCA_035509995.1 Acidimicrobiales bacterium
TGGGCGGCCCTTGTCGTGCGCGACCGCCATTGCCGCCACCCAGGCTGTGACCTCCCTCCACCGTGGTGTGATGCGCACCACGTCGTGCATTTCTCCAAGGGCGGCCCGACTCGTTTGGACAACCTCGTGCTCGGCTGCACATTATGAATACTTCCGCATAATGTGCATTATGCGTACTCCGTGATTATGCGTACTCGGCTAGGTCACGGCGGCCCGGACCTGCAGCGGGTGCCAACTCTCGCGTTGAGGTTGTCCGCATAACAAGTGGCTTAGGAGGCTCCTCTCGACCCGATCGAGAGGAGACAACAAATGAGGCACAGCTGTGGGGTGGCGGTCAACGGGCCGCTCGCCACCTTCGTCGATAGCTTCTGGGCCGACTTGGCGGCGCAGGGCTACACGCCGTTGTCGGCAGCCAACCAATTGCGGATGATGGCGCACCTGAGCCGTTGGCTCGAAGCCGAGGGCTTGGACGCCAGTGGGCTCAACGCCGAGCGCGTGGAACAGTTCTTGGTGGCGCGGCGCTCGGCTGGGTACACGTGCTGGCGTGCGCAGAGAGGCATGGCGGCGTTGCTTGGCCACCTCCGTGGCATTGGGGTGTCACCAGAGCCCGTGCCTGTCGCTCCGGCGAGCGCCACCGATGTGCTCCTTGCCGAATACGTCGGTTACCTGTGTAGCGAACGAGGGCTGGCAGCGTCGACGGTCGAGCGCTACGAAGCGGTGGCAAGGTCGTTCCTTTGGGCCAGCCGGGCTGAGGGCGACCAGGACGTCGCCCGGCTGAGTGCCAGGGACGTGACCCGTTTCATGACAGGACAATGCCGGGGCCGCAGCACCGCTTTCGCCAAGCACACGGTCACCGACTTGCGGGCGTTCCTACGTTTCCTCCACCTCTCCGGCCGCACCCAGTTCTCCTTAGCACCCGCGGTGCCCGCCGTCGCCGGCTGGCGCGGCAGCTCCCTGCCCCGGGCGCTGGCGCCGGCCCAGGTGGCGGCCTTGCTGTCCAGCTCTGACCGCACCACGGCCGTTGGGCGCCGTGACTTCGCCGTGCTCGTTTTATTGGCCCGCCTTGGCTTGAGGGCTGTGGAAGTGGCCCAACTGCGCCTGGAAGACTTCGACTGGTCGCGAGGTGATGTGCTCGTACGAGGCAAGGCCAACCGCCTCGAGCGCCTCCCGGTCCCCGCTGACGTCGGCGATGCGGTCGCTGCCTACCTTCGGTCCGGCCGGCCCCAGAGCGAGCTCCCCGAGCTGTTCTTGCGGGCGCGCGCACCGCAGGGAGCGCTCGGCCAAGGTGGGGTGAAGGCCCTTGTTCGCGGAGCCGCCAGGCGTGCCGGCTTGGGGCCGGTCGGCCCCCACGCGCTCCGCCACAGCGTGGCCACCGACATGTTGCGCAATGGGGTGCCGATCTCCGACATCGCCCAGGTGCTGCGCCATGCCAGCACCCTGACCACCGCCATCTATGTCAAGGTCGACCGCGACGCCCTGCGCCTGCTGGCCGAGCCCTGGCCCGGGGCACGGCCATGAGCGACCTCGCCCACGAGCTGGAGCAGTACTTGGCCCTGCGGCGCAGTCTCGGCTTCAAGCTCGCCAGGCCAGGCCAGCTGCTGGGCCAGTTCGTCGAATACCTGGTGGCCAATGGGGCAGACAGGGTCACGACCAAGACGGCCCTGGCATGGGCCACCCTGCCCGCTGGGGCCGACCCGTCCTGGCACAGCGCCCGCCTGGGGGCGGCGCGGGGCTTTGCCAAGTACATGGCCACGTTGGACCATGCCAACGAGGTCCCGCCGGCGGACCTGTTGCCCGGGAAGTCCCGGCGTGCCGTCGCCTATATCTACTCCGAGGACGAGGTCACCGCGCTGATGTCGGGCGCTGGGTCTTTGCGCTCTGCCTTCAAAGCCGCAACGTACAAGGCCCTGATCGGGTTGTTGTGGGCCACCGGCATGCGCGTCGGCGAAGCAATCGCGCTCGACCGGGCAGATGTCGACCTGGACGAGGCCGTGCTTATCGTGCGCCACGCCAAGTTCGACAAGTCCAGGCAGGTGCCCGTCCACCAGAGCACCGCAACTGCTCTCGGGGCCTACGCCGAGCTGCGGGACCGGTCATGCCCGGCTTCCTCGTCACCGAGCTTTTTTGTCTCCACCGCCGGGACGCGCCTCATCTACCAAAACGTGCACTTGGTGTTCCACCGCCTCGTCGGCCAAGCGGGCATCTCTGCTCGCTCGGAGCACTGCCGGCCTCGCGTCCACGACCTGCGCCACAGTTTCGCCTGCCGGGCGGCGCTGCGAACCGAGGCCTCCGACGACCCCCGGCTGTCGCTCACGACACTGGCGGCCTACCTCGGCCACTTCGACCCGACAGGCACCTACTGGTACTTGCAGGCGACACCGGCGCTGCTCGAGGCGGCCATGGCCTGTCTCGAGGCATTACAAAGGGACGGCTCATGAGCTCGCTCTCACCGCTGTTGCAGTCTTTTTTCATCGACCGCCTCAGGCGTCAACACCGGGCCAGCCCCAAAACGGTTGCTGCTTACCGGGACTGCCTGAAGATGCTGGTGGCTTTCGCCGCCGAGCGCGCGGCCAAGGAGCCGGTGCGCCTTGACCTAGAGGACCTCGACGCGCGCGTCGTCAGTGCCTTCCTCGACCACCTGGAGCAGGTGAGAGGCAACAGCGTGCGGACCCGCAACGCCCGTCTTGCTGCCGTGCGTGCTTTCTATCGTTACGCCGCCTTCGAGCGTCCCGAGGCTGCTGAGCTGGTCCAGCGCGTCCTTGCCATCCCCCAAAAGCGCTTTGACAAGGCGACCATCTCGTTCCTCAGCCCCAAAGAGGCCGACGCGCTCCTGGCGGCACCGGACAAAAGGACCTGGACCGGTCGGCGGGACCATGCCATGCTGCTCGTCTGCCTCGAAAGCGGACTGCGGGTATCCGAGCTCACCTCGCTACGGGTCGGCGACGTCGTGCTGTCCAAGCCGGCCTACGTCCACTGTCAGGGCAAGGGCCGCAAGGCGCGCTCGACGCCGGCTACGACAGCGACGACCGCCGTCCTCAAAGCCTGGGTGGCAGAACGGGGCGGCAGCCCTGAGGCCCCGTTGTTCCCGACGCGTACGGGCGGGCACCTTGGGCGCAGTGCCGTCGAGCACCTGGTCACCAAGTACGCCGCCCTAGCCTCGCAACGCTGCCCCTCGGTCGCCCACAAGAACGTCACTCCTCATGTGCTCCGCCACAGCGCAGCAATGCGCTTGCTCGAAGCAGGTGTGGACGTCACGGTGATAGCCCTCTGGCTTGGGCACGAAGGGGTCGAGACGACTGGCATCTACTTGCACGCAGATATGTCGATAAAGCAGCGGGCGCTCGACAAAACAGCCCCACTCAACGTAGCCCCCGGGCGCTACCGCCCGCCCGACACCCTGCTCGCCTTCCTCGACGGGCTGTGATTATGCGGACCGAGAAAGGGAGATCCCCCCTTCACGCCGGCTCAACTTAGCCCGAGTACGCATAATCAGGGAGTACGCATAATGCACACGACATCACCACCTGTGGCACGACCAGGGTTGGCAGCTCAGCTTGGCCCGCGACGGCACGCTCAGGTTGGTGTCACCCCTAGGCCTTGTCCTGACGAGCTCACCGTCGGCGATTGACCTGGTCGGTTCGGCCCTGTTCTAAACGACTGTCAGCGACAACCCGCTTCTTGGTCGACCAA
>DATKHZ010000327.1:0-3238 GCA_035509995.1 Acidimicrobiales bacterium
TGGGCGGCCCTTGTCGTGCGCGACCGCCATTGCCGCCACCCAGGCTGTGACCTCCCTCCACCGTGGTGTGATGCGCACCACGTCGTGCATTTCTCCAAGGGCGGCCCGACTCGTTTGGACAACCTCGTGCTCGGCTGCACACGACATCACCACCTATGGCACGACCAGGGTTGGCAGCTCAGCTTGGCCCGAGACGGCACGCTCAGGTTGGTGTCACCCCTAGGCCTTGTCCTGACGAGCTCACCGTCGGCGATTGACCTGGTCGGTTCGGCCCTGTTCTAAACGACTGTCAGCGACAACCCGCTTCTTGGTCGACCAAGACCGGGCCCAGACAGTGTCGCCGCTCTAGAAACGGACCACCCTCACCCGTAGCACTGCGTTAGGCCGCAGTAGTTTATGCCGGTGACCCAGTCGTTGCCATTGAGGTACATGTTCACCCGGAACCAATAGGGATCTGAGACATCCGAATAGCAGCCCCGCTCGGCCCTACGACTGTGGGGGCCCCACACCAGCGGGTGGCGTTCACGGGCCCGTACGAAACCCCCCGGTAAAGGACCGAGTGATCGCTCGGGTTGAAGCCTTCCCACCGGACGTCGCCGTCGCCGGAAAGCCCAGTCGACGACGTGCACTCGGGCAGGCTGGCTGTAGGCAATATTTGTACTGATTCGAGACAAGGGACGCCGCGGTTCACTTCTACTGTGCCGAAGGTCCCCGTCTGCAGGCTCGGCAAGCCCATTTCGCCGCCACCGGGTTTTACCACCCGAAAGCCCGCACAGACGGAGTACGCCACGTCCCCCGTTTGGCTCATCAAGGTCACCTGGCGCCTGGCCGTGTCCAGGCTCACCACGGCGTCCGTGCTCCCGGTCGGAGGACCATAAACGCGCTGTCCCACCGGGACGACCGCAGGCAACGTCGTAGCGCTAGGGACCGAAGATGGGGCAGCTGTAACCGATGCCGAGGCCCGAGGAACACTCCCACGTGGGGTACCGGCTGGCAGGGAAGATGGTGGTTGCACATGGACCTTCACCGCCGGATGGGCCGAGGAGGCGACGTGTACCCGGCTGCCCACGCTCAGGGCCATCAAGGCCACTACTGTCACGGCCACCAGGGCAGCGGCCAAGCCGCCGGCGATTGAGAAACGCGTGACGCGGGATCGCTTGCGCTGGGGGGCGAGTGCCCAGGGCACAAGGGTTTCGAGCTCGGCGATGCTCTGGGCGGCATAGATGGCACCGAGCTTGGACTCGTACTCGTCCAGCGTGATGCTGCCGGCGCCGACCCCCTGGCGGAGGACGGCGGAGAAACGCTCGCGCTGAGAGTCGATTGCGTCCTCCATAAAAACAAGCGTCGACCTTGTCAACTCGACCCTTTACCGGAAACCGGTCGCGGGGGGCCGTAAGGCGGTTCGCGGTATTAGTCGAACAGTTTCGTGTCTATTACCGAGGTGGACCGGCCGGGTGCCAAGGCCAGCGCGAACGGGCCCGGCTCGGCACCCACACTTATAGGCGCCTTATTGGCGAAATTGTCGAAAACTTACGTGCCTTAGCGTCTGCTCTGGTGGAAGTCTGCACGTTTGGGGACATTGGGGCGGGTCGTGCGTCTGAGTGCCGAATTCGTTCGACAGCGAATTCGGCACCAGACGGGCGACCCCCGCTCCAACGCCACGGGCATGGTCACCCGAGCAGGAACGGTGCCGGAAGCCGTAGCGCGATGTTCCGGTCGCCGGGTTTGCCCGCCGCCAGGTGCCTCCCGCCGGCGAACGGGTCGTTCGCTGCGAGCTCACGGTGGAGCGCGGCCAGCCGCTCCGAGCCCTCCGCTCGATCGGGGTCAGCAGGCACTCCTGCGTCCAGCATCGTGCACAGGACACTGATCTCCTTGTCGGAGGTCCTGACCAGCTCGACAAGACGCGACTGGCACGGCCAGTCCGCTATTGCCGCCGTCGAGACCTCCCAGAAGCCACCAGTGCGGCCGCTCGGGTCTGGTCGCGGCTGCACGTCATTGCGGTGCCTATGCCCGTTGAGCCAGAGCACGACGTTACCGAAGCGGTGCAGGAGCGCTTCCACGGCTCCGGCCGTGACCCGGGGGTGGTCCTGTTCGAGCCCATTCGGGCTCTGGCGGTCGTTGACCATGGTGGCGAGCCCGTGGTGAGACGCTAGGACCACGAGCCGGTCCGCGGTCCCGGTCGTAATCATGCCCCCATCCGCGCCGATGTGACGCGAGTGGACTTCGCTCAGCCGCGCCTCCAGCCATCTGACCTGCCCGGCCCCGATGCTGCCTTGGAAGTAACCGTCCATGTTGGTCGTGTCGAGTAAGACAATCCGGACGGGCACAGGGCCGTCCAGGTCGTAGATCCCATAAGCGGTCTCGGTTTCCACATTCCAACTGCCAAAACCGTGCCCTGACGGGTTCCCACCGGCCCGAAGGTGGGCTTCGACGAAGTCCCGCCGGCCTACGCTGCGCCGGCCGGGGTCAGGGACCACGTCCCGGGCCGGTCCCGACAAAAATTGCTCCGGTTCGTCGGTGAAAGCTTCGACCCGCGAGAGCGGGTCGGCTCGCGGAGGCAGGTCGACGGGCTTGCGCGCGCCCAAGAGGACCTGTTCGTACGACGGGGTGGGCAGTGCGGTGCCCAAGGCGAGCCCGTCGTGATTGCCGAAGCATGACAACCAGGGCATGGCTAACCCGGGAGAACGGAACGCTCCGAGCGCCTCCGCCAGCAAACCGGGGTGCACTGGGAAGCCGAAGCGGTCTTTGAAAGGGTCGGGGCCGGGGTCGGGTCGCCAGTACAGCGCGGGGCCCCACTCCGCGGCCTGGACGCCTTGGTAGGTAGGACCGCCGGAGTTTGGCACTAGGGTCCCCCCGCCCAGCAGTGATAGGAACCATTGCAGCTCGTTGAGCTGGGCGTTGTCCACGCTGTCCCCCGTCGATATGCACAGCCCAAGCTGCGCCCCAGTCTCGGGGCTGGTGGCCAGCCGGTTGATGGTCCCGACCATTGCCGCGACGGCGTGGGCGACCAGGGCCTCTTGAGGTCGGCAGGCGGGGACGTATGACTCCGCCCCTTGGCGACCTCTGAGCCGCTCGAAGAACTCGAAACGGGCCGGGGATTGCACGTCCGCGATCTGCATATCGGTGAGGTGGCCAATGTGGAGGAGCGAAACCAGCTCGCGGCTGAGAGCGCGCTTCTCGCCGGCCAGGTCGTCGCGCACCAACCTGGGCTCGCCGGGGCCGTAGACGAGACGGCGGT
>DATKHZ010000328.1:0-11758 GCA_035509995.1 Acidimicrobiales bacterium
GTTATGCAGCGCCAAGACGCCGTCGACGTAGCCGGCCAGCTCCTCGTCGACCAGGTCGTAGCGCGAAATGTTCACGCTCATCCCGAGCCGGTGACCAGCTCGGTCAAGGCGGGCGGCTTCTGTCACAGCCATCTCGAGGACCGCCCGGGTCAGCTGCGGCATCAACCCGTTTTGCTCGGCTAGAGGGATGAAGCAGTCGGGGTAGAGCAGCCCCAGGCTGGGGTGTTGCCAACGGACGAGGGCCTCGACGCCGCTGATGGTGGCGGTGTGCATTTCGAGCGTGGGTTGGTAGTGCAAGATCAGTGCTCCCGAGCCCAAGGCGTCTCTCAGGGCGTCGATGAGGGCAAGCCGCTCCCGGCTGTTGGGGTCAGTTTCCGCCCTATAAGCCGCCACCCCTGACTGCGTTCGCTTGGCCTCGTACATGGCGACATCGGCGCACCGCAGGAGCTCGCCGCTAGGTTTGGCACCAGGCCGCGAGACAGCCACACCGATGCTGGCACCGACGCGAACGCTCATGCCGTCGAGCACGCACGGGTCGGACAGCGTTTGCGACAGCTCGCGGGCAATGCCCACCAGATCCTCTTCGCCGTTCACCGGGCAGGAGCAGGCGTACTCGTCGCCCCCGATGCGGGCGAGTACTCCGCGGGTGCCCAACCGGTGCTCGAAGCGCTTGGCTACCACACATAGGAGCTCGTCGCCGGCGGTGTGGCCTAGGGCATCGTTGACTTCCTTGAAACCGTCGAGGTCGACCAACAGCACCCCAGCGTGCCCGTCTGCGCCTTGCTGAGAGAAGAGGGTCGACTCCAGGCGCTCGAGGAAGGCACGTCGGTTCGGCAGGCCAGTGAGGTAATCCGTGCGAGCGTCCTGGTGGTTGGCGGTCGATTGACGCACTTCGCGCAGCGTCATCGCCATCCGGCAGATCACAAGGCCAAGGGCCGCGATAGCCAATGTCACTACCACCGAGGAGTCGTGGCGGTACAAAGACGTGGCGAGCACGGCCAAGGACAACACCCCGAACACGACGGGCACCACTGCGATGCCCGTCGGCAGAGTGACCGAGGCCCGCGGGTTGCCGGACTGGCGCCGGTCGCGTACCGATCCCGCCATGCCCACGAAGAAGAAGCCCACTAGCCAGGTCTCCCCGAGCAATGTCCCCGGTACATACGTCCCGGCGACGCTCTCGTTGAGAAAGATCACACTGCCGGCCACTGACCACGCCACGCCGATCATGAGCAGGACCGTGGTCCAGTTGGGACGGTACCGGTGGGGGGCGAGGCCGGCGACCAGCAGCACGATCAGCACAAGTGCGCACACCGGGAAGGCCAGGTTCACCGCTGCCTGAAAGGGGCGGCCGCTCAAGTCCAGCAAGGGCTGCAACCAAACGACCCCCGCAACGGCGGCGATGGCAAGTCCTGCGATGGCCCCGTCGAGGCGCACACTGGCGTGGACGCGACCGAACGATGATTGGCTCAGGATGGCAAAGCCGACAATGAACGCCGCATTGCACGACAGAAAGAAGGCGTCACTGGGTGCCGGGCTTGGGATCGGCTTGAGGTTCTGGTCGTGGTAGATGTAGACGAGATCGGCCATCGTGTAAAGCATGACCCCGGCCGCCATGGCCAGCCACGCCCAGCGTAACTCGGGGGAGCGCCGGGCCCGCAGCAGCAACGGGATGGCCGGCAACGCGCTGGCGATGTTCTCGGTCCACCCGTCCCAGAACCTGTTGTAACCGCTCGGCGGCCGGTGTACCACCAACGTGGATACGCCGTAGGCGATCACCATCACAGCGATGAGGCCCTGCAAGTACCAATCTGGCCGGATGGAGCCAAATGTCCTGGACAGGGCCGTGGTACGCGTGCGTGAAGCAATGCGAGGTCCAGCGAGGCTGGACGCGCCCATGAAAGCTCGCGCGCCAGGAGGCCGCTTCATTCCCTTTGATCGGCTCGACGAGGCCCCTCGCAATAGGGGCTTTGGTCACATTTCGAGCCGCCCGCGTAGTTCTGGGTACTGGAAGGGGCGGAAAACCGACGGGGCCGCTTCGGGCCTTGCCGGAGTTGCCGGCCCGGAGACGGTCGCCGTCGGGCGGCCGCTCTTGGCGCCGGAGCGCTGTACTTCCACGAGCGCCGCCGCCCTGAGGTAGCCCCGAGGTCGAACTCGAACCTGCTCAGGTCCACATCCAACCTTAAGGGCACTTTAAAGCCGTCCCGGATAATGCAGTCCGGGGGCACCGTCCCAGCTTTAACCCAGCAGCTCCGAGGTTCACTGCTCCAAGTCAACGGCCCAAACCACTCACCATAAGGAGACAGCTAATGTCCTTGCGTTTACACCTTGCACGGAGACTGGCCCTCGCCGCCGGACTAGCGGGTGTTGTTGTGACCGCCCCATTTTGGGGCAACCCCGCCTGGGCTAGTACCTCGACGACCCAGACGCATCACGCCCCTCACAAAACCATCAAGGCCGGACCGCTTTCGGGCAAATGGTCGGGGAGCTACGGCGGCAGTTATAGCGGCACGTTCAATCTGACATGGAAAGAGTTGGGGAACAAGCTGAACGGGACGATCAAGATATCCGCGTTCGGAAACGCGGCCTCGCCCCTCAAAGGGACCGTGCAGGGTAAGGCCATTACTTTCGGCACCGTCGGCTCACAAGCAATCACCTATTCGGGTACGTTCTCAGGCAGCTCCATGTCCGGCACCTGGAAGCTGGTGGCCGCTGGCCACTCCTTGGGTGGTGGGTCATGGCATGCCACTAGGTCGTCCTGAGGTACGCGCGGCTCGAAGGGGTCGAGGAATGAACCCTCCACCACCGGTGGCTGCGCTTTTTTCGGCTGGCTCAGCGAGCCTCGCAAGGCGGTTGCCTCGGCACTAACGGCGCTCGCTTCTTCGATCGGCAGGGCCGCCCCGCCGGGAACCGGCATCATCGGGCCCCACTACTAAATCTCCTTTGGAGTAGGAAACCCCTTCTCTGAGTGGTGGACATGGCCGATTACAAGAAGGTGACCGAAGACATCCGCCCTAGCGAGAAAGCGGCTCGGCTCCTCGCCAGCCACGCTCCCCCGATGCGGTCATCCCGACCGAGGTCGAGGGTCTCAGCAGGTCAGCTAAGACGGCGTGCCCTGGCTCGGCTGATCGCAACGGCGGGTGCCACAATGGCGGCCACCGCCCTTGTGAGCGGCGGACTGGTGCTTAGCTCAGCAGAAGCCACTCCGACGGTTCTTTACGCCGCCCCCACTGCACAGGGCGCGGGCGACTGCGCCACCGCACCGTCTGCTTGCACCTTGAACACCGCCCTAGCCCAGGTCGGGCCGGGCCAGACGATCGAGCTCATCTCGGCAGGCCCCTACAACGGGGGCTTCACGTTGAGCACTGCAGGCACGACCCCATCCGCGCCGGTCACCATCGAACCTGCCCCGAGCGTCGACGACCCCGTTCTGAGCGGCGGGTCCAGTCAATTGGTGTTGAACATCGCCAGCGCCGCTTACGTCACCGTCTCCGGGGTTACCATCGAAGACGGCTCCGCTGAGAACGGCCCAGCCGGCATCAACGACAGCGCCGGGGGGACGCTGACGGTCAACGGCTCGAACTTCACCGGCAACGTCGGGAACAACGGCGGTGCCATTGGAGTCGGCGTTGGCAACGCTGGCACCGGGACCGCAACCGTCGCCGGGTCGAGTTTCTCGGGTAACTTCGCCAACTGGGGCGGCGCCATCAATGTCGGCGACGGGCAGGGGGCCAGCGGCACCCTTGACGTGAGCGGCTCCACGTTCACCGATAACTCCAGCTACAACTACGCCGGTGGCGCGCTGGCCATCGGCGATTTCGGAGGTTCGGGAACGACGACGATTACCGGCTCGACCTTCACCGGGAACAATGCCGGGGACGAAGGGGGGGCCATCGACAATGGTTTTTACAGTTCGCTCAACGGGCACACGGGCCATGCCACGCTGGTCGTGAGCGGTACAACCTTCGACGATAATTCCGGCAATTACGGCCCCGGCGGCGCGATCGAGAACGCGGGAGGCGACGGAGGGCTCGCCACAGCGAGCGTGTCTACGTCGACCTTCATAGGCAACTTCGGCAACATCGGCGGCGGTGCCATCGACAATGCCTTCGGTAGCGGCAGTGTCGGGACCTTGACGGTAACGTCCTCTACGTTCACCGGTGATACGGCACACAACGGCGGGTCGCCGGCCATCGAAAATGGTGGCGGGAACCCGGCCGGCAGCGCCACGACCACTGTCACCGCAGACGTGTTCGCCGAGGACTGCAACGACTCCTCCGGGACCTGGACGGACGGCGGCTACAACGTTGGCAGCGACAGCACCTGCCTCAATCGCGGGACCGGCGACAACGGTTCGTCCGAGGACCTTTCTTCTCTGCTCGCACCGTTGGCCAACAACGGAGGTCCGACACAAACGGTCGCGCTCGACGCGACCAACCCCGCCGTTGGGATAGTCCCTAACGGCACGTCGGGGGTCTGCCCGGTAACCGATCAGCGAGATATAACCAGCCCGGGCGGCGGTGCCTGTGATGCCGGCGCGGTGCAGTTGGCCGGCCAGACTGTCGCCATTACGACCAGCGCGCCGGCCGCGGCAGCGGTGGGAAGCTCCTATGCCCCGGCGGCCGTCGCCTCGTCAGGCCTCGCCGCTGTCATCAGCATCGACGCTTCGGCTTCCGGTTGCGCGTTGGCCTCCGGCGTTATCACCTTCACCGCTCCCGGCTCGTGCGTCATTGACGCCAATCAGGCCGGCAACAGCTGGAACGCACCTGCTGCCCAGGTGCAGCAGGCTATGACCGTGTCGGCACCCCCGGGCCCGACGGCTCCGCTCCCACCCGCGCCGCCGGCCGGGTCGACCAGTTGGGCCAGCGCGTCTTCGCTCTCCCCATCGGGGAGCGCGACAGCGACCAACCTCGGCACGACGGCCGACGGCCAAGGGTTTGGGGCGCTAACGGTGGCACAGTACCCGTCCGACCCGGCTGGCCCGCCGAACTTCCCCACCTCGGGTGAGTACTTCGACGTGCGGACCTCTTCATCGGCCTCCTTCTCGAGCGTGACCATCCGGTTCTGCGGCCTTGCCGAAGGAAGAAGCCTCGAATGGTGGGGCCCGGGAGGTTGGGAGCCGGTCCAGCCGACGCCCCAACACTCGCTCGGCCCCCCGTCGTGCGTGACCGTCACCCTCTCGGGTCTATCGAGCCCGAGCCTTACTCAGCTCGGCGGGACCGTCTTCGCCGTGTCCGTGCCGCCAGGCGCACCCTCGGCCCTCACCGCAACGGCCGGCGTGGGGCAGGTCCGCCTGGCCTGGAGCCCGCCGCCGTCGGGCGACAGTTCAATGATCGCTCGTTACGACATCCTGCGCGGCTTGTTCCCGGGTGCCGAGAACGCGGAACCGATAGCGAGCGTGCCAGCGACGACCGCGGTCTACACGGACCGCCTCGTGACGCCCGGCGCGGCCTATTTCTACGAGGTCGAGGCGGTTGGCGTAGCCGGAAGCTCGGGCCCCTCAAACGAAGCGAGCGCTACACCGGTCCCGGCGACTGTTCCCTACAATTTGGTCTCGGCCAACGGCGGGGTGTTCGGCTTCGGTGATGCTAGCTTCCAAGGCTCGGTCGTCGGCCTGCACCTGGGCGGGCGCGTTGTGGCCATGGCGGCGACGCCCGACGGGAAGGGCTACTGGCTCGTCTCGGCCAACGGCGGCGTGTTCAGCTTCGGTGACGCGAGCTTCCAAGGCTCGGCGGCGGGCCTGCACCTCGGAGGGCGCGTGGTGGGGATGGCGGCGACGCCCGACGGGAGGGGCTACTGGCTCGCCTCGGCCAACGGCGGGGTGTTCAGTTTCGGTGATGCCGGGTTCCAAGGCTCGGCGGCCGGCCTGCGCCTGGGTGGGCCCGTGGTGGGGATGGCGGCGACGCCCGACGGGAAGGGCTACTGGCTGGCGTCGGCCAACGGCGGCGTGTTCAGCTTCGGTGATGCCAGCTTCCAAGGCTCGGCGGCCGGCCTGCACCTGGGCGGGCGCGTCGTGGGGATGGCGGCGACGCCCGACGCGAAGGGCTACTGGCTGGTGTCGGCCAACGGCGGCGTGTTCAGCTTCGGTGATGCCAGCTTCCAAGGCTCGGCGGCCGGCCTGCACCTAGGAGGGCGCATCGTGGGGATGGCGGCGACGCCCGACGGGAGGGGCTACTGGCTCGTCTCGGCCAACGGCGGGGTGTTCAGCTTCGGTGATGCCAGCTTCCAAGGCTCGGCCGTCGGCCTGTACGGGGGCGGGCGAATAGTCGGGATAGCGGCCGACCGCGAGGTGTGAGCTGAAAATGGAGACGGCCTGCACCGAAAACCGCGAACGTGGGTTCGTTGTCGCCCGATCGGTCACCGGAACGTCAACTTTTTTCCATCAGCCTCAGTGATGCCCACAATTCGGGGCCAGATCGGTCACCGCCATGCAAATTTGGCGAATGGCACGCAAAGGGCTACACCTCAAACAACGCCGTCATAAAGACGAAACGGAAATAACCCGGCTATTGCGTCCCGGACCGCAGGCAGTGGCCTGGTGGGCCACTCGCGGACGGAGGAGGGACCGTCCCCCGAAGGGTGCGCACGCTTGGCGACTAGCTCACCGAGTCCCGGAAGGCGAACGCCTCGGCATTGATGCCGCTTCCCTCTTCGATCGTCAGGATCGGGGTGACCGTGAAGCTCAACAACATTGTCCAGGGCGCCATGGTGCGGGCCAGTGTCGCAGCGCTGTCGACCTCGATGATGGCGACGCCGCCGCCGCCGCCCACGAACCCGTAGAAACCTTTGAACTCGGCACCGGCTGGCGGTTGCCATTTCCCGAGCATCGCTTGCCCCCGTCGTTGCGCTTCGTCGCTGGTATCGGTGGGGGCCCACGTCACATGGAAGAGCATGAAAGTATCCTTTCCTAGAGATCGCCAAAACGCTAGCCCACGCCCGAGCACTCCACCGTCGCTGGTTGCTCCGAGCTTCGCCGAGTGGCCTTCACTCGGCGCGGGAAAAATGCTCCCACGCGCCGATTGTTAGAGGAGTGTAGGGTTCTCACACCCGGCTCGGCGCCAGCCGCGAGCCCACCGCACCCAGGAGGAAGCATGCCGACGATCATCGGTCACCACAATGTCAAGGACAAGGCGCATTGGCTTGCTTCGCCCAAGCGTGAGGAGTTCTTCGGGCCCCTCGGTGTCACCAATATCCGGACGTTCGTCGACCCTCAGAACCCCACCCATGTTGCGGTGCTCATGGACGTGCCGGACATGGATGCCCTCATGGCCGCCATGCAGACCCCAGGGGCTGCCGCGGCGATGGAGCATGACGGCGTACTGGGCGAAACGCTCGTGATCCTGGTCGAGGCGTAGCTCCTCGTTCAGCCAATTTGGCCCCGGTCGCAGAACTGATTGCCAACATCCGTACCAGGTTCAACTGTCGCGAGGCTCGGTCACCGGTGTGCCGGTTCGGGCCTTGGGGCGAACGTGCCCAGGGTCATAGCTGACCTGACTTATTGTGGCGGCGGGGGCGCGATCCCGTTGCACTGCTTGTTCCGGTACAGCGCCTCGCAAACGACAGGGCGTGTCAACGAAGAATTAATTGCCTGCCCCCTGGCGTTGGGATGGAACGAGCCGGCCTTGTTGCCCGCTGATAACGCGTTAGTGATCGGGACGAAGTACGAGTCATCGGCGCAGTAGCCATGCTTCATGAACGCGTTAGGGATCCCGCTCACGACCGTCCAACCAAGCGATCTAGTGCCAAGCACCGCTTCGTTGAGGGCGTCCCCGGTCTCGGCGAGCCATTGCCAGGTCGCCCTCGGAAAGGCCGGGAACCGCCCCTTACCGCTCACGCACAGGAGGCCGTTCTCGTCGTAGGCGTTGGTCGGGTACTCGGTGATGAAGACGTGTTCGGGGTGGAGCCCGCTTAGCTCGCTCGCGGTTTGCCTGTAATGTCCCGGGAGCGCCTCCAGTAGCTGCTGAGTCTGGTAAGTGAGGCGCGCCGTTGTGCGCGCCCTTCCCTTTACGTTCCCGCCATCGAGCGGTTCGTAATCGGTCACGTAGCCTTGCGGGTCACGGACGGCCTTCACGAAGCTGAGCTGGCACTGCTCACCGGCGACATAGCGCTCCACGCAGAAGGTCATCAGCGGCCCGAAGTACAGGTCGTTGATGCCGATCGACATGATCACAGCGTCGATCTTGCGCGACCCGATCAGGCCCTGGATCTGCCGGAACTGCGGCGCGAGCGCTCGGCGCCCCGGCTGGATCCCGGCGTAGTAATTGCGCCAGAGGTGGTCAGTGCGCGCCCCGGAGCACGATGTGAACAGGAGGGTGACGCTGGAACGTGGGTCGAGGTCCTCGATGTACTGGGCCGTTTGGAACTGGTAGGAGGCTGTACTGCGATCGCACTGCGGGAAAAAGAACGGCGGGTTGCCCTCGCCTGATCCGTTGGAGTCGCCGACGCCGACGAGCAGCCAGTCGCGCACGACGACGTCCGGGTTCTCGGCGACGCGCCCGGTGGGCACAACGCCGCGACGGAACTGCGTCGCTTGCACCTTGTAGACGCCCAACTTCGGAACTCGCACAGTGATCTCGCAGCCAGGGCCCGAGTACGTGTAGGCGCCGTAGGTTTCGTGCCAGTTCTGACCGGTGACCGTCCAGCGGTAGCTGTAGCCGGGCGGGCAGTACCGCTTGGCGTCCTCGGTGATGAACAGGTTTACTCGCCAGCTATCGGGGTCAACGTAGGATTTGGGCGGGAGGCCGTCGGGGTCCTCGGCACCCCATTTCTTGGCGAGTTGCGACGTCAGCCGAGGCGGCATCGTCCAGTCGACTCCCAGTGGGGGTTCCGCCTTCAGCGAAAGTGGGCCGAGCGCCTCATGAAATATGACTGGATCCCCTCCCAGGCCAGCTGGTCTGGCTTGGTCAGAGACGTCGCCCACGGTCCATTCCTCGTTATCTGAGCACGTTGTCCCGAGGTCACGGCCGGACGGCCAGCTCGGCGGCGGCTCCTCGGCTTTCATCTGGATGAGCGCGGCTGGCTTGAACACGGGCTGGAGGGGGTTTTGCACCGATTGGAAAAGAAAGCTCGTCGGCACGTCGAGGTGGATGTAGCCAGTGCTTGTGCCGGGGATGCGCTGGGGGAAGAAGGTGCCGAAAAGCGTCGGTTGGGGCTGGGCGTATTGGCCGTCAGGCTGGAAGCTCAGGTTGTCGGCTCCCGGACCGCCGGTGATTGTGATATCCCCAGCGTTGGTGTCCCAATGCGCTCCACCAGGTGTCACCCCCGGCTTCGAGCCGCCCGTCCCGAAGGCGTCGATCTCGAGCACGACCCGCGCGCCATCGACCGCTACTCCCGGGATCGGGAGGCCGCTCTGCCACGGCAGCGTCGTCGCTGGCGGGGGCATCCCAGAGGCGGTGTGGCCCGCTCCGGGCAGGACGGCATTTATGACTCCGCGGCCGATACCGACAGAGGACCCCGCCCCGTTCGCCGAGGCCTCGGCACCGAGGAACCCGCCGCCAGAGGCCCATGTGCCGGATTCCGCTTGGGAGAACAGGCTGGCCCACCGCTGTACCTGCGCCGGCTTGGCCACGCACTGCCCGTTCGCCGGGTCGGTGGTAAAACCGGGGGCCAGCTTGCCGTCTGTGATCGCTACGGTGAGCCCCTGGAATGCCGGGTACGCCGCCAGCCGCCACCCCATCGACTCCAGGACGGACTCTATCTGTTTTTCCTCGGCAAGGGGACCGGAGCTGCTCGGTAGCCACGTGCTCTGGCCGTCAGCCTGCTCCAGCAGAGCCGACAACTGCCAGGGGTTGCCGGTATCGGGGTCGACGTACGTCCCTGTGGAGTTCGTCGCTAGCGCGGCTATGGAGTACTGGAGATCGGCGAATGTGGCCGCCTCGGCGATCGAGGCGTTGGGCGTACCGAGCATAAGGTTGAGGCGGGACAGGACCGCAGAAGCGAACTCCGTGGGCGCGAGGCCGTCAGTTGCTTGCGCCGACGCCGGCGCCGTGACCCCGGCCAGGGAGGCCCCGAGCATGGCTGTCAACACCGGGATAGCAATACAAGTTCGCGCCACGCGAGCCGTAGACCGGCGCCAAAGTCGTGGCGTGCGATAAGAATTGTCCCAGCGCGCGACCGCCTGACCGGTCGGACCATCGCCGAGCAGAGAGACCTGTCGTTTCTGCATTTCTGGTGCCTCCCTCGAGGTCGACCCAATGCACCGGCAAATCGATTATGCCGCCTGAGCGGCGGGCTGTTGGTGGACAGTCAGGATCTGCTCGGCTCGGTCAGGTAGGCATCGAAGCCAAGCGCCTGCGGTTCGGCGGATCTAGGCCGGGCCTTCTCTCAACATTGGCCGCTGGCACCAAAGAGGCGCGCCACCGCCTGGCGCTATCCAGCCTTGCTTGGCCCTTTCCCAACTTGTGAGCCAAGACCGGTTAGCGTGTTTGGTTGCTGAGTTAGCGGAGGGGGTCGACGATCAGCGAGCCAGCGAGCGAACAGACAAGCGGGGAGCTCGAGGAGGTTTCGTCGCCGCTACCTGGGTGGGACCGTCCGCTAAGCGTCTCATCAGGCCCTGAACTTCCCGAATCGGCGGCGTACCGCCTGAAGCGGCGGCTCTTGGGCCAACCGCTCATCAGTGAACAGCTGACGACTGAGCGGTTGGGCAAGCCGACCGCACTCGCGGTGCTCTCGTCCGACGTGATGTCCTCGTCGGCCTACGCCACGGAGCAAATCCTTCGGATATTGATACCGGTCGGCGGCTTGGCGGCCTTCGGGCTGGTGACGCCGATCACCCTGGTCATCCTGGCGGTGCTGGCCGTGGTCACAGCGTGCTACCGGCAAGTGGTCAAGTCCTATCCAAAAGCGGGCGGCTCCTACGTCGTGAGCCGGGACAACTTTGGCCCCAATGTGGCCCAAATCGCGGGGGCGGCCCTACTGATCAGCTACACGATTACCGTGGCTGTATCCGTGGCGGCAGGCGCCGACGCCATCATCTCAGCGGTACCAAGCCTCAATGGCGCCGCAGTCCCGATGTCGGTGGCATTCGTCGTGCTAGTCGCATACGGTAACCTGCGCGGCCTTCGCGAAGCGGGCCGGCTGTTCGCCATACCCACCTATTTCTTCATCGCCAACATGGCGGCGCTGATCATCACCGGGATGGTGCGAGCCGCCTTAGGGGGCCTGGGCCATGTCCCTGCAGCGCCCGGCCAAGTCGCCTTTGGCCACGAAGGCGGAGGGCTCCTGCTCGGCGTCTCGCTTTTTTATGTGGCGCGTGCTTTTGCAAACGGCGGCTCGGCAATGACGGGCACCGAGGCGATCTCAAACGGCGTGAGCGTTTTCCGCAAGCCGCAAGCGGCCAATGCCCGTACAACTCTCGTGATCATGAGCACCATTTTGGGTTCGATGTTCCTGGGCGTATCAGTCCTGGCGGCGCTGGCTCACGCCCGGCCGTTCGGCTCGGGCACACCGACGGTGGTTTCGGAAATAGGCAAGCTGGTGTACGGGAATTCCGCGGCGGGCTCGGTCTTGTACGGCTGCCTGCAGGTAGCGACCGCTCTCATCTTGATCCTGGCCGCCAACACCAGCTTCACGGGGTTCCCATTCTTGGTAAGTTTCGTGGCGGAGGATTCCTTCCTGCCGAGGCCTCTGACAGTTCGTGGCCACCGGCTCGTGTTCTCGAACGGGATCATCGTGCTAGCCGTAGCGTCGATCGGCCTGCTCCTCGCAACCCGCGCCCGAGTTTCCTTGCTTATCCCCCTGTATGCGATCGGCGTGTTCA